>JAUBOG010000289.1:0-8381 GCA_036700105.1 Microcoleus occultus BM001215583 | reverse complement strand
ACTGCCGTGTCCTGATTTCGGGTAATATTAATTCCGATGCAACCGGAATTGATATAAGTCCTGTAATTATTAATCACCAGTCAACAGTCAACAGTCAACAGTCACCTGACGGTGCCACCGGAATTGATATCATTAGTTATTGGGAAAATATCAAACTAATGAGCCGCATTTTACTTTTGGTCGATCGCCACCAACAACAAGATTTGCCGATCGCGCACCTCAACACCGAGCATGAGGCGATCGTACCCGATCGCGCTTGGGAACAAAACTCCCAATTTTCCCTGGCTCAATTTAATTTTGACTTGTGCATTCTCGACGCAGAAAATTTCGATCGCATCAAGCTGCTAATAGCACCGTTAAAAACAGCGGTAGAACCGATATTTTTACCGTTTTTGCTCCTGGAAAAATCCCAAACGCCCGCTGTTTCTGAGCCGCAGTTAAAGCAGCACGCAAAACAACTAGATCGCCGAATTGACGATTTGATAGCAACTCCGGTTTCGGCCCAACGACTGCACTTGCGGATCGAAAATCTGTTGGCCCGCAGGCGGCTGTCCCTAGAACTCCACAGACTTCAGGAACTAAATAAAGAACGCACTTTTACAGAAAATTTGTTAATCGAATCGGTGCAAACGGCCAACGAAAACCTGCGGCGGGAAACCGCCAAGCGGGCGGAGGTAGAAGCTGCACTCCGAGAAAACTCCTATCTCAACTTGCTGATGAATGCCATGCCGGATATTGTCTGCTTCAAAGATGGCGAGGGCAGGTGGCAGGAGGCAAATCAAGCGATATTGGAAGTGTTCGAGCTATCAGCAGATACATACCGCGGGCTGACAGATTCTCAGCTAGGAGAACTCAGCATTTTTTACCGCGAGGCTCTACAGGCGTGCGAGATTAGCGATCGAGAAGCGTGGGAAAAAGGTACGCTTTCTAGGGGAGAAGAAGTGATCCCCCGATCGGACGGTACTGTAAAAATCTACGACGTAATTAAAGTACCCGTATTTCACCCTGACGGCAGGCGCAAAAGTATCGTGATTTTGGGCCGCGACATCACGGAATACAAGCAAGCCAGAGACGAACTC
The DNA here is from genome assembly GCA_036700105.1 of Microcoleus occultus BM001215583. Taxonomy (GTDB): domain Bacteria; phylum Cyanobacteriota; class Cyanobacteriia; order Cyanobacteriales; family Microcoleaceae; genus Microcoleus. Next base: position 7,302 of record JAUBOG010000289.1, on the reverse strand, counting down.
GTGCGCTTGGCGTCGATTGTCGAGTCTTCCGACGACGGTATCGTCGGCCAAACCCTCGCCGGGACGATTCAAAGCTGGAACGCAGGCGCCGAGAAGATTTACGGCTACTGCGCGCCGGAAATCAAGGGGCAGTCGATCGAGATTTTAACAATACCCGAACGCCCGAAGGAAATGCCCCAAATTCTGGAACATATTAGGGCTGGAGCCAGCATCGACCATTACGAAACCGTGCATTTGCGCAAAGACGGCCAGCGGATAGATGTGTCTTTGACGATTTCTCCGATTAAAGACGCCGCAGGAGGAGTAACGGGCGTTTCGACAATCGCTCGCGACATCAGCGACAGCAAGCGAGTCGAAAAGGCTTTTGAACAACTCCGCCACCAAACAGAAATGATTTTGTTTTCCGCAGGAGAAGGAATTTGCGGGTTGAACAAACAAGGAAAAGTAACTTTTGCGAATCCGGCGGCGGTGAGAATGGCTGGCTGCGAATCGAAGGAATTGATCGATCGACCGCTCTATGAAAGCTTGCACCGTTCTCCGGCAGAATGCTTAAGGGCGATCCTCTTCGAGGGCTGCGCTAACGAACAAAAGTCACCTGAAAAAGACATCTGTTCAGGCTCGGAACTTGGCTCAGACAAAGCCGCACCGGAGACGGGAAAACTGCCCTTGCCGATCAGTTCTCAAATTTTAGCCACCTTGGAAGACTCACAGGTGCGGCGCGTTACCGATGAGGTTTTTTGGAGGCCCGACGGCAGCAGTTTTCCGGTTGAGTACGTTGTCGCTCCGATGCGAGAACAAGGCGAAATTATTGGAGCTGTGGTGACTTTTAAAGATATCACCGATCGGCTTGCCGTCGAGCGCATGAAAGATGAATTCATCTCTGTTGTCAGCCACGAACTGCGGACGCCGATGACTTCGATACACGGGGCTCTGGGCCTCCTCAACAGCGGCCTGCTTGACGCTCACCCCCACAAAGCCAAGCGGATGCTGGAGATTGCTGTCACTAACACTGACCGCTTGGTGCGCTTGATCAACGACATCCTGGATTTAGAGCGGATGGAGTCGAATTACAGCACTGCCATCAAACAAACTTGCAATGTCGCCGAGCTGATGCTGCAGGCGGCTGACGAGATGCAGGGAATGGCCCAGCAGGCGGGAGTTACTCTGTCGGTGAAGCCGGTTCCGGCGCAATTGCGGGCTGTTCCCGATCGGCTAATTCAGGTCTTGACAAATTTGCTCAGCAATGCTATAAAATTTTCGCCTGCAGGTGCTACGATTTGGTTGAGCGGGGAGTTGACCCAAAAGCAGGATTTGGCAGAACAAGCTGGGTTGCAGTCGGTGTCGCCGTCTTTGTTGTGTCCTGAGTCTGCCGCCGATGGACACTTGCCGCCAGTCAACTCGTCGATCGTGATTGCTGTGAAAGACCAAGGACGGGGCATCCCGGCCCACAAGCTGGAGGTAATCTTTGAACGCTTTCAACAGGTTGATGCTTCAGATTCTCGCCATTCCGAAGGTACTGGTTTGGGGCTGGCTATTTGTCGCAGTATCGTGCAGCAGCACGGCGGCCGGATTTGGGTGGAGAGCGTTTTGGGGGAGGGCAGCACTTTTTTCTTAAGTCTGCCGATTCTCACGGAGGGGCTGGTATAGCTGCTGCGATCGAGTCAATCAAAATTTAGTTTAAATCGGATCTGGTAAAATAGTTTGCTTTACAAAATATTCACATTTCGGCTCTAGCCTGAGAATAAGTTCTCATTGTTAAAAAAGATGTTAATTTTGACTGCCAAGCGCATCTTGGTGATTGACGATGCGGAAGATATTCGGGAAGTGGCTCAAGTCAGTCTTGAGGTGGTGGGGGGCTGGGAAGTCCTGACGGCGAGTTCCGGCCAGGAGGGTGTGGCTAAGGCTCTTGCCGAACAGCCTGATGCTATTCTCTTGGACGTGATGATGCCGGATCAAGACGGGCCTACTACTTTTCTGCAGTTGCAAGCTAATAATGCTACGCAGCACATTCCGGTGATTTTATTGACGGCTAAGGCCCTCGCTAGCGACAGGCGGATGTTCGCGGATTTGGGGGTGGTGAGCGTGATTGCTAAGCCTTTTGAACCGATGTCTTTGGCTGCTCAGGTGGCTCAAGCTTTGGGCTGGGAGCAAGGTCGTTAGCCCAGTCCTCGAAGACGATCGCCCATTTAATTTTACGATCGATAAAAATATTCCTGCTGCTTTCTCTAAAAAATAAAAATTGGCAGGAATATATCTCTTTTTGTAACAACTCCTTCATCTTCATAAGTTCTTCAGGTTTTAGTTTTAAGTTTAAGCACATCGTCAGGGTTTAACCCTGACTTTTTGCAGACACCTTGGGAGAAGACGACAATGCCCTCAGCTTACATTTTGTTACTGATAGTTTCTCTGGCAGCCGTCTGGATATACTGGCAAACCTCTCAAGATATCTTTGTGCTTGTGGCATTAGCCGGACTGGGTTGTTTTGTTTGGGGTTTTTCTTTGGCCCCTTGGACGGTTCAGCTTCTGATTGTGGGGTTGCTGTTGAGCCTCCAAAAGTGGTACTTGCGAAACGGTCAAAGTTTTGAATGAAACAGATTTTTAATTTTTGTGTCTCCAGTTAAGATCCGCCGGCATTTGTCAATCTCTGTAATGAATTCGTTATCGCTCCATATCTTAAAGAAGGTTTAAAATATCATGAATAGTTGCCCTTGTTGCTCCTCGAAATTGCTCCGCCACGCTCGCCACAATCGCGTTTATTGGTTCTGCTCGCACTGCTGGCAGGAAATGCCGGATCTGTCGGAAATGATTTTAGGTAATAGCCTGCGGACTCACAAACGAGACGGTTTGGTGAAGCTTCCGACTTTGAGTTTAGCAGTGAAGATTTTGGATTCGGTAGGAATTGCTTAGTTTGCTGGAGTTGCTCTGGCGATAAGTATTGAGACAAAAAAGATTTTTGATTGTGCGATCGGTGAAATTTTTTAATAAAAAAGGCAAAATCCCCTTTACTGTGAGTGAAGGGGACTTATTGCTCGGCGGGCGATCGCAGTGATGAGTCGATCGCCCCCGTGAATTACAGCTATGGTGCAGTTAAGCTGATTACATCAAACCGATTTGAGAGAGAATGCCTTGACCGGTCAGGTATTCGGTAGCTAAGCCGATAACGAAGCCCAGCATAGCCAAACGGCCGTTCCAGGTTTCAGCAAACTCAGTGAAGCCAACTTTTGCGTCTTTGTTTTCCATGACCAGAAACCTCGTTGTATTTCAACCTTATGTAACTAAACTTAACACAACATTACAAACTTTGCAACATATTTTTACATTTATTTTTTAAATGGTGGAGATAAGCGGGATCGGCCCGCAGGGAGAGGGGCTTGCGGGTTTTTATTTGGGGAAGGTCGATCGGGCGATCGGGTAAAGTGTACCGGGGCGATCGGTGTCAGTTTCGCGAAAACCCGGGTGAAATATACAGCACTTTTCTGGTGTGTGAGATACATAGTCCTTGTAGGGACACGGCAATGCCGTGTCCCTACGGGATATTGAATGTACGACCTAAACCTGAAATCTGCTGTATCAGAAAATTATTTTGAGTTAATACTTGACATCCAATAGTTAGAACGTTATTTTAAAAGCACAGCTAAGACTAAATATCCCATTCAAAATTAAGGAATGTTGATTGAGTCGTCTTAGCTACAGGGTTTATATAGCAATCCCAAGTCATTTATGAACGTGGTTCAGGCTTCTAGCCTCAAATGGCTCTCCGGCCCATCACACAACTCATATAGGATTGCTATAGAACTGGGGCAAGTTTCTAGCGGCCCGTTGAGCGGAAAGTAGATATAATCTCGTTTTCCCTTCATCGGGCTGCTACTAAGCTCGTTCCAGTTCAGTAAAACCTGTAGCTAAGACGCTAATCAAATCCCTAAAAAATCAAAGTGTTTTGTGGTGACAGATTGTCTTGTGCCCAGACGTTCATTTTTGAGCAAACCCACAGACAACACTCCATTAATCATAGATGCGCGATATGTCGAGGCTGTCTGGCCCACCTAATTTTAGGAAATAATACAATGGCGGACAATCATCGAACCTCCAACAGATCGATCGACCAACAGCAAGCTTTAGTTTCCATGTATTGGGACTATGAGAACATCCCCAAGGCAAAGCAAGCCAACAACTTACTGCTCTTTGCTGCTTCATTAGGATATGTAGTTACCAGAAAGGTTTACGACAAAAATTGGCAACAGGAAAGTAAGGTTTTTCAAAAAAGCACCTTCGTTAATCTTGGCTTCGAGTGTGTCAATGTATCCCAGAAAATCCATGATGCTGTTGACTTTAGTTTGTTTTTTGACTGTTCTGGTGAAGCAGCAATTAGTCTATATCCACACACATTTATTATTGTGTCTGGAGACGGCAATGGAGAAATATTGATTCCTAAGCTGCAAAACAAAGGTAAAAAGGTGATAATCTTTGCTCGACCAGGTAATGAAAATAAAAATCTCGCAAGGCTTGCAGATGGATTCTACTTTGTCGATGAATTACCGAAGTTGATCGAGGCATATAAACTCGCAGCCTAAATATCCCTGAAATTTACCCAGCCGCCGATCGCAAAAATCCAGTTTATTTGATAAACTAGATGCTCCAAACCAACCGCCATCTGCGGCTATTTCATGTCTGCACAACAACACTGAACTCCCATGCCATTAACTAGCCCAACACAAGAACTTAAAATGACCCTTCCCCAATTCAACAATGAAAAATTGCTGCGCCAAGCACTCACCCACCGTTCCTACGTCAACGAAAACCCCACATTCCGCGAAGAAGACAACGAACGCTTAGAATTTCTCGGCGATGCTTTGCTGACTTTTCTCAGCGGCGAATATCTCTATCAGCGCCACCCAGAAATGGGAGAAGACCAACTGACTCGCAGGCGTTCTGCATTGGTAGACGAAAAACAATTAGCGAGATTTGCTACCGAAATTGATTTAGACTTAAAAATGCGGCTCGGAAAAGGAGCTTATCGAGAAGGCGGGATTACCAATCCAAATTTGCTCAGCAGCACTTTTGAAGCATTTATTGGCGCTTACTATCTCGACAGCCAAGACATGGACAAAGTTCGCCGCTTTGTGTGGGAATTGTTTGATTCAGTACCGGAAAATGTTGTGGAAACCCGATCGACTGTAGACTCGAAAAATCGCTTTCAGGAATGGGTACAAGCCAACGGTGACACGACTCCGCCCAAATACGCCACCGTCCAAGAAGGAGGTACGCCCCACAAACCGGAATTTCTCGCTAAAGTTTACGTAGCAGAGAAACTCTACGGAGAAGGTAAAGGTAAAAGCAAAAAAGATGCTGAGAAAAATGCGGCCGAAGACGCGCTAGCAAAACTGAAAAAACGCGGACTCCTCTAAACTTGAAAACATCGGTAAAAACTACTAGCTTTCTAGCCAGATGACGCAAAAGCCGCGCCCTCGCTAGGAATTGTGCGCTACCAATAAATTCACCCAAAAAAGGAGCCAGCCAAACCCCAACTTTTGGCTAAAACCGCCCTTTCTTTCTCAGAGTAGAAGCTTTTTTAGCGATCCGAATTAAAGCTCTAGGCGACATATCTTTGTCCACAGTTATGCGAGAGATCCGGTAGTTATTTTTCAGTCGGTTTACTCTGAATAAATTGTCATCGTACAAGAAGCCAGTTAAATGATATTTAGGCAAAATCTTTTCCACTTCCCTGTCTGATGCGCCGTAGGGATAGGCGATGTGAGCGCCGATAATTTTATTTTTGTCTAAATCTCCCATACATTTTCTCAACTCTAACTTAGATTTGGCAATTTCAAACTCTAATTCTTGGCCGCCGATTTGAGTCAAATTTTTGTGAGTAAAACCGTGAGATTGAACGTCATAAAAACCTTTTTGGTATCCATCTCTTAAATCGCTGCAAGTAGTGTGGGGTAAAAAATCTCTGCCCAGATAGACACCTAAAAAGTGAGGATTGACAAATAACACGTATTTGCTTTTTTTTTGGTAGAGAAGTGACAGTTTTTCTAAGACGGGAAGTGCATTTTCATGAACGCCTTTGTAGCCGTCGTCAAAGGCGAGCATAATCGGTTTTTGACCGAGATTTTCAGCGGGTATGGGCTGCGACTTGTCTATAAAGTATACGTACAAGTCTTGAGATGATAACAACCAATAGTTTTCTTTAATTAGATATTCTAAAAATACTGAAAAATTTTGTTTGGTGTAGTCAGTAGGAAAAGCGAGCCTCCGAGGTGGCATTTCGGCGGGATTTCGAGTGTTTACAATATCGTGAAAGCCGATAATCGGGATTCTGACGAAATAGGATTCTATTGTCGCTCCAGAAATTCCTATACTGATGGCAAATATCAGGAATAAGTAGATCGGTTTGGCTTTGTGCAGCAGGCGAGATAAAAAATCTTGCAGGGTTTTTCTATTTTTTAACAATTTTTCGCTCCTCATTCTTTCATCGCCAATCTGCGTGTTCTTCATTTGTACTATTAATAGAGGTACATTCAGCAAGATTGACATTTTTTTGCTATTTCTTTGGAATTTAGGTAGCGCGCCCGATCGCCCGGAGAGCCGGAATTGACGGCCAGAGCGCACCATGCGCTATAATCAGGCATTGCGCGAGTGTGTTACTGCCGTCGTTCGAGGCTTGCAACGGCAGAAATTCGCTGACGAGTGCGGAAGTGCCGATCGTACTTTTTGGAAAAATCAGAGCAATTGATGTCTACTCAAAACCAGACTAACCTAACTGTTGAAGCAGCACAGCAAATCCTCAAAGATTTCACCTGTCTGGATATGCAATCTGCAGCATCGCCGCTGGAAAAACAGGCGCTGCGTCAATCGATTTTGCTGGTAGCAAGTTTGTCGGATTACCAAATGCTTGGTGTGTGCGCGTCTTCGACGGATGAGGGTTTTTCAGCTTTAGAAACTTATTTGAAAGCTTTGGGATATGAAGCTGTTTTAGATCCCAGCGCTTTTTCTGCATTTAATGGTTCGGTTTATATTAAGTTCAATACTTTGAAGGGTTCGTATTATGTTGACGGTTATATCGGAACTTATCGGGGCGTTTTGGTGTCCTGTCAATCTTCTTTAGAAGGTGGAGTGACGGGGACTTACGGTCATTTACCTCTCGATTTATTTGCTGATTAATATCAATTCCGGCTGCGCCGGAATGACAAGGAAGGATACGGCAGTGCCGTTTCTTGCGCCGTGGTTTATTGTAGGGACACGGCACTGCCGTGTCCTGATTTCGGGTTATATTAATTCCGATGCAACCGGAATTGATAT
>JAUBOG010000288.1:0-8384 GCA_036700105.1 Microcoleus occultus BM001215583 | reverse complement strand
CGAGGGAACAAGAGCATTCAAAGTCCCCCTTCTTAAGGGGGATTTAGGGGGATCGAAACTAAATTTTCACCTAAATTTATAGGCCGCTAAAGCCTTAAATTCACACCAATAACTCTCCCCCTCTCTCCTCTCCCCCCTTCCCCTTCTGTAAATGAACGCCAAAAAAATTTTCATAACGGGTGCAAGTGGCTGTATCGGTCACTACATGACCGAAACATTGATTCAACAAACAAATCACGAACTTTACTTATTAGTTCGCAACCCCGAAAAATTAAAATTTGACTGCAACGCCCGCCCCGGAATCAATGTATTGCAAGGAGATATGCGAGATATCGAGCAATATGTCGAACTTTTACAAACAATAGATGTCGCCATTTTAGCCGCCACTGCTTGGGGCGGAACTCAAGAGGTTTTTGATGTTAATGTTGCCAAAACTCTGCGCCTGATTCAGTTACTTTCACCCCAAAAGTGTCAGCAAGTAATTTATTTTTCGACAGCTAGCATTCTCGGCAACGACAACAATCTGCTGCCAGAAGCGGGAGAATTCGGAACAGATTACATTCGCTCAAAATACGAGTGCATGACTCAATTATCAGAGTTGAAAAATGTGCCTCCGATTACAGCACTTTACCCGACATTAGTGTTAGGAGGAGGTGAAAATAAACCAGTTTCTCACCTTTCATCTGGCATTCCGCAAGTGGCAAAATGGATCGGTTTGATTCGCTGGTTGAAAGCAGACGGAAGTTTTCACTTCATTCACGGGGCTGATATTGCTACAGTCGTTAATTATTTAGTCGAACATCCGGCTGCTTCGGATGAACCGCGACATTTTGTACTGGGAAATTCACCGATTACGGCCAACGAAGCAGTAGAACAAGCTTGCGCTTATTTGAATAAAAAAATATTCTTTCGGATTACTCTGTCACTGGGATTAGCAGATTTCTTTATTTGGCTGTTCCGAATTCAACTAGCTGCTTGGGATAGATTTTGTATCAGCTACCGCCATTTTACCTATCAAAATTTTGTCAATCCCGAAACTATTGGATTGCCGAGTTATTGCGGGACTATTGCCGATATGTTGAGAACTAGCGGGATTCCCGGTAAAGATATTAAAAGTTAAACTGGAAAATAAAATGGTTCGTAGTGTGGTTTGTAGTAAGGACTTGAGTCCTTATTGACTTAAAAACTGAAGATAGGACTTGCATTCCTGACTGCGAACCTTGGATAAGAAATGTGCGATCGAGGTGCAAGATCGCGATTTTACCATTAACATTATATTTTGAGGGTCGATCGCACTTTCAAATCGCCAGCCCGATCGCAAGTTGTTTACTGATGTGAGGTTTAACATATAATGCGAGTTCTTTTAGTTTACCCCCTGTTTCCCAAAACATTTTGGTCTTACGAGAAAATCCTCGAATTGGTCGATCGCAAAGTGCTGCTGCCGCCGCTGGGTTTGGTAACTGTAGCTGCTATCTTACCGCAAGAATGGGAATTTAAGTTAGTCGATCGCAACATCAGACAAATCACAGAAGCAGAATGGGAGTGGGCCGAACTCGTCATTCTCTCAGCAATGATCGTCCAAAAAGAAGACTTGCTGGACATCATCCGCGAAGCCAAGCGGCGCGGTAAATCCGTAGCTTGCGGCGGCCCTTACCCAACTTCCGTACCCGAAGAACCTCAAGCAGCGGGCATAGATTACCTAATTCTCGACGAAGGCGAAATCACCTTGCCGATGTTTGTCGAAGCGGTACTGCGGGGCGAAAAAAGCGGCATTTATCGATCGGACGGCGTAAAACCAGATGTTACCACAACCCCAGTCCCCCGCTTCGACTTGCTGGAACTAGACGCCTACGACTCGATGTCAATTCAATTTTCGCGCGGCTGTCCTTTCCAGTGCGAATTCTGCGACATCATCGTCCTCTACGGGCGCAAACCGCGCACCAAAAACCCCCAGCAACTAATCGCAGAATTAGACTATCTCTATAACTTAGGCTGGCGGCGCGGCGTGTTCATGGTAGACGACAACTTTATCGGCAACAAACGCAGCGTCAAACTGTTGCTAAAAGACTTAAAAGTCTGGCAGGAAGAACACAAATTCCCCTTTACTTTCAACACCGAAGCATCCATCGATTTAGCCCAAGACCAAGAATTGATGGAGATGATGGTAGCTTGCAATTTCAATGCCGTATTTCTCGGAATTGAAACTCCCGACGAAGAAAGCTTGCAAATGACCAAGAAATTCCAAAATACCCGCAATTCCCTGATCGAATCCGTAGAGTTAATTGCGAAAACAGGCTTGCGAGTAATGGCCGGATTTATCATCGGATTCGACGGCGAAAAACCCGGTGCCGGTCAGCGGATTGTAGACTTTGCCGAAGCCGCCGCAATTCCGAGTACAACCTTTGGAATGCTGCAAGCTTTGCCGCACACTGCACTGTCGCACCGACTGGCAAAAGAAGGGCGGTTGCGCGACAAATCTGGCAACCTCAACCAGACTACTTTGATGAACTTCATTCCGACGCGGCCGCTAGAAGATATTGCGAGGGAATACGTCCAAGCATTTTCTGATGTGTACGATCCTGAGAAATATTTAGACCGCACTTATCGCCATTTCTTAATGTTAGGCGCACCCACAGCCAAGATACCAGCGAGAGTTCCCAGTTGGATCGATTTGCGGGCGCTGCTAACTGTGGTTTGGCGGCAAGGAGTCAAGCGCAGCACTCGCTGGAAGTTCTGGCATCATTTGTTCAGCATTTTCAAGCGCAATCCTGCGGTTTGGGATCATTATTTGACCGTGTGCGCCCACAACGAGCATTTTCTGGAATACCGCCAAATTGTGCGGGATGAAATTGAAGCTCAATTAGCTGACTTTTTGGCTAACGAGTCTCAGACAGTGTATCAACAACCTGTTGCTGTTGAGGAAAAGGAAGTGCAAGCGGTTTAGGGTTGGAGAATTCAACCTAACAGCCAGATATCCGACTTCTTAAATAAGTCGGATATCTAAATAGTTTGAACAAGAATATCCTCTAGCTGTTTAATTTGCTTCCAATCAATCGCTGCAACCCAAAGACTTTCCGCTTCCGAATATTGCACCATGCCATCTACTTCTAACTCTTCGCTATACAGGGTGAGTAATTGACCATCTTGCAATTTAATATTTTGGCGACTTAAATCTTCAATCGTACCAACACAATTTAGCCGAAGGCGACCTTGTTCATCAGCATTATGAAAGTCTGCAAAGATTCTGGGATAATTCATATTTTGCTCCACTCAGGATGATTGTTGTGATGGGTTAGCAATCGTTGGTGTCAGCAGCAGACTTGTTTGTTCTGGTGTTAAGCCAGTTAATGTTGCATGATTTGGGCTTCTGCCATTCGTGCGGATGACATCTCCATCGGACGATCTAACCTCACCCACTGTCGTCACACCAACTTGTCCATGAGGGATTGTGACTGCTAATTCTGCTACAGACAATCCTACTGCACATTCTACAGAAATTCCCGTGATGCCGCTGGGGTGCGTTGCTGTGCTACGTTGAATATCTTCTGGCCGATTACGGCCACCACGAACTACCAAGGCTTCGTCTGGAATTATCTCCACAAGTGTAGGCTGTCTGATTTAAGTACACGCTAAACTTTACCAGAAATCTCTGCTGAGAGCGATCGATCTTTTTTAGCTCGGGTGTTACTTGTATAAATATCATAATGTTCAAGCAATACAGCGCGAGCAGAGTAAATACTACTATTGATTGCAGCAGTTATTTCGGCAGATAGAGGCGCGATCGCCCGCAAATTATCAAAATCTAATAACAAGCTCAAAAATATAAAAATTCGCGATCGCCCCCAACCCGCCATGCAAGGAACAAATCACATCAGGACAGCAGCTCTATTAGGGCTTCTCAGCGGCATTCTCGTTTTGGGAAGCTATTATTTAATCGGCAACGAACAAGGACTTTACATCGGTTTAGCATTAGCCGCCTTCTCAAGTTTGAGCTCTTGGTACTATTCCGATACCGCAGCTTTGATGGCTTACCGCGCCCGCCCGATCGCCCGCAGCGAAGCACCCGAACTCTACGATATTGTAGCATCGCTGAGCGCCAAAGCCCAAATTCCCGTGCCGAAAATCTTTGTAGTTCCGACTCAATCTCCCAACGCATTCGCCACGGGAAGAGACCCGGAACACGCGACAATAGCAGTTACCGAAGGCATCATCAATTTGCTTTCCCGCGAAGAATTGGAAGGCGTTTTAGCCCACGAACTCACGCACATCCGCAACCGCGACACTCTCACTCAAGCAGTAGCAGGGACGATCGCCGGTGCGATTACATTTGTAGGGCGAATTCTGACTTTTGGAGCACTTTACGGCCCGGTAACGCGGGACAGCAGACAAGGCCCGAATCCCTTTGGTTTGCTGTTTTTAATCATCTTAGCACCGCTATCAGCAACCCTAATTCAATTGGCGATTTCTCGGACGCGGGAATTTGCAGCCGATAGCGGTGCGGTGGAAATTACCAATAACCCGATCGGCTTAGCAAACGCGCTGCAAAAATTGGAGAAAATGGGGCACGAAATTCCGATGCACGGCAATCCTGCGATGTCGCCGCTGCTGATTGTGAATCCTTTTTCGACTCAAGGTTTGCAGTCGCTTTTCCGCACTCACCCCTCTACCGAAGAGCGGATTCAGCGGCTTTTGACGATCGCGCAGCAGCAGCAAGGTTCTCCTGTGATGGCGTTCATGAGCGGAAATTGAGCAGTCGAAATGCAGCAAGAATATTGAGAAACCCGGTTGTTTGAAGCAGCCGGGTTTCTGTATGTTTATAATGGTAGCTGTGGTGCGATCGACTCGCACAATTAATTTGCATCGCGGGTGTGAGTAAGTGATTCGGTGAATTCGATGAAAACGGCAATCTACCGCCAGGAGTGCATTTTTGCGAATGGGATGAGTTTGAGGAAAGATATAGCACCTATGCGATCGGTCAAAATACTGGTAAAAATGAACAGCTTTTAGGTAAACTAGAATTGCTCAAAGTTTCTGGAGTCTGACATGGAAACAATGAAACTGATCTCGCATATTGGATCTGATGGCATATTGCTGCTCCAAATGCCCACTGAGTTTAAAGATACTTCTGTTGAAGTGTTAGTAGTTCTACAGCATCTACCATCCGAGGAAGTTAAACCGAAGTATAACGCTTGGGGACAACTGACTACTAAAAAATCTATTCAAGCAGCAATTGCTAAAATGCTACAACTGCGGCAAGAAATTGCCTTGGATAAAAGCTCAATCCGTTCCATGATTGAAGAAGGGCGCAGGTTTTAATGCAGTTTGTATTGGATTGTTCTGTAGCCATTAGTTGGTGCTTAGTCGATGAAGATAACGATTATGCCAATGCTATACTCGCGATGATGCCGGATTGCGAAGCATTTGTACCAGGCATTTGGTCGCTAGAAGTTGCTAATACTCTCCTGGTTGCCGAGCGACGCAACCGCATGACAACTGAGCAATCTGAGATGGCTATTGCTTTGTTACAATCACTTTTAATTCAAGTTGATGAAGCTACGGATAGCAACGCACTCTCGTCAACTATAGTATTAGGAAGACAAGAAGGTTTAGCTGCTTATGATGCAGCTTATTTAGAGTTAGCAGTACGATTGGAATTGCCGATCGCAACACTTGATACCCGCTTGGCGGATGCGGCAACTCGCTGCGGTGTGGCGTTGGTAGTTATTGATTGAGAAATGCCATAGACGGGGCGATGATTATTAGGATCTCGCTCATCAGAAACAAGAAAGGGCGATCGCTCTTGATGCGCGATGGGCGATCGCACTCAGTAATCGATCGTAACAGATTCACTACAGCGTCCAATCTTCGATCGAAAGTCCGGGAACTTGACAAAAATCTCGTTGGTTGCGAGTGACAACGGTAGCGCCGACAGACAAGGCAATGGCTGCAATCCGCATATCTTTTTGCAGGCGATTTTTCCGCAATGGCGGGCGATCTTTTAACAGTTTTTTGAGGCAAGTATCAGCCTCTGATGTAAAGTCCAGTACCTCAATAGTTTGGAGATATTTTACCGTTGTCCAAAGTTTTGAATAGAGTGCAGGTAGGTTATGCACCAAAGATGGATCGTTAATTCTGCCAACCCAGCCATTAAAGAGTTCTTGAACCGTAACAATCGTAACAGCAACCTGATGCTTTGCCGTATTAGCAGTAACTTGGGGATGATTGTAGAGAATCAGTGAAACGCAATCGGTATCGAGAATATATTTACACACGAGAAGCCGCATCTATAGGTAATAGGAAGGATCGACTTCCGAGTCATCATCTGAGGTTCGTTCGGCGCGAATTGACTCCATAATTGCTGCAAAATCGGCATCGTCTTTAAAAACACCTGCAAATTTCATCCAGCTTGGTTCTGAAGTTTGAATCGGTACGTTCCATGAAATCGCTTCAATATTTTTGAGCCGTTCTAGAAAGGAAGCTTGAATTTGTGCGATCGCTGCTTCTCGTGTTTCTGCTTTCACTTGACAGTCGGGAAACTCTCTGACGGATGCGGCAACTTCCCCGGATGTGAGTGATTCTAGTAGCAGTGTCACCTTGAGGTTGGTGAATGGATCGGACTGCGCTAAGTCTACGTTCATCATGTTAATTTTTGAAAGATTAATTATGAGGTTTAATTTTATTTTAGCATAGACATCAATGAGCGTCATAGGGTGTGCGGGACTTCTTGACTTATGGGCGATCGCTCTTTCATTTTAGGCGATCGGTCATCTGAAAAAAGAAAGGGCGATCGGTCTTTTTTCTTCAAGCATCGCAATCCGTACAATCATCGCACTACTTTTTTTCTTTAGGATTTGCTGGATAAGTTGGGTTAGGACTCTCCTCCATCAAGATTTTAAAGATTCTGGAAAATTTTGTGTTTGGTACAGCAGCCGTAGTTGTAAACACAATTAGTGCAATAACAAATGAATATATTACTGATCCAAATAAATTAGTTCCTATCGCAGACCAAAAGCTTGTACGTTTTTCAATAACTTTTTCGATTGGCTCTAAAATTTCTTGGTATATTCCCTTTTCCAAGTATTCCTGAGCATATTGATTTAGCAATATTTTTGATTGTATTTTTAATGCTGAGAGAGCAGCATTATTTTCATTCTGAAAAGAAAAGATTAGCGATTTTAAGGCATCTTCTGTGGGCATTTTTCCCTGTGACTGTTGGCAGCCTTTCACAAATTGATGTTTCTGAATGGAGTAGTGAGCATACGCGATCATTCCAGATATTTCATCGAGTTTTGAAAGATTTGCATTAGGAGGATTAAGAAGTTCAAAGACTTTTTCATCTTCTTGAATTAGAAAGGGATCGCTATTAATATTGTTACTATTTATACCTGGATTGTTCTGACTATTTGTCATCTGTATATATCCCTTTTACAACATCCCCAAAAACATTCCCCCCAACGAAACCACGGTATATATTGTTGATGCTAATCCTACTATTGCTAATAGATATCTCAACAGCTAAATCTTCTTCTGTTTTTGTTTCAAAAAATTCATAAATTACTGAAATAACGTTCTTTGTGCCACTTCTATCAGTTGTCACGAATAAAAACTTATTCCCAGAGTTAAAAGTTAGTAATAAGCCATAATATTTTGGCTTATATAAATTCCATATCGTCCCTAAAATCGGCAATATAGTTACTGTCCAACCTAATGTAAGGTTGGAGCTACTAATAATCACACCAATCATAAATAGAATCGTGATAATCCAAAAAGGAATTGTTTCGATGTCAACTACCTCTTCACTAAATCCTTCAATATTATCAAATAGATAAACATTATGTGAAAAACGTATTGTTCGTTTAGTTATGGTAATAGTCTTATTGTTTACGAAGGTAATACCCTGACTTCCTGTGGCTCTATCTCTGATTGTCATGATTTATATATGGTCTATTTAAAATAAAAAACTCAAGCTTAGAAATAAATGCTTTTGTTCAAGGACTAAGCTTCAATAGATAGCGATGATGAACTTGCTCTACTGAGGAATGATTAGTATAACTTTTGATTTTATACTACAATTGCGATATGATATGCTATTATACGATGCAAAACGGTAAGAGTTTAATCACTAAATCAACCTTTAATATTTTTTACATCATACTTAATAAGTTGAAGCTTTGTCTAGCCCAAAATGCTCAATTTTGTTGGGATTTTTGTATGCTACTTCAACTCGCCCTCTATAAAAAATGTTGGGAGATGTTGGGAAATGTTGGTAAATGTTGGGTACAATACAAGCAACCCTGACATTGACCCAACTCTATGAACCTTAAGGAAGTGGTAAAACTCGCAGACGAGCTGGTGTTTTCTAGAACAGGTAAGCATCTCAATGA
>JAUBOG010000287.1:0-8400 GCA_036700105.1 Microcoleus occultus BM001215583 | reverse complement strand
CTTGTTTCCCCCCGAACTCGCGGGGGGACTAAGGGGGGGTAAATTTGACTTTTGCAAGAACTCTAATAATTTTGACGATCGAGTATCCAGCCGCGTCAAATATTTAAATCTAAACTACAGCAACCGCCAATAAAATTATGAGGTTTTGAGTCCCTGAAACTATTACTGTAGCTGCATTTTAACATCGATCTTCTTCCGACTTCCATTTCCATTCTTCCTTCTTCCTTCTTCCTTCTTCCTTCTTCCTTCTTCCATATCAATTAAAACAGGGCGGCGGCTAACTATAGCCACCGCCCTCAAGATAGTATTGCGCTATCTAATTCCGTGCTTACGCAGGAAGCAAGACTGAATCAATGATGTGGATGACACCGTTATCAGCAGCAATATCGGGTGTTGTCACAGTAGAATCATTGATTTTGACGCCATTGGAAGCATCAATTTTCACTTCAGAACCTTCAACTGTCTTGGCAGATGTCAGCTTGACTACATCAGCAGCCATAACTTTGCCAGCAACGACATGATAAGTCAAGATTTTTGTGAGCTTAGGAATGTCCTTCAGCAGTGCTTCTACAGTACCTGCGGGAAGCTTAGCAAAAGCTTCGTCTGTAGGAGCGAAAACTGTGAAAGGTCCAGCGCCTTTGAGAGTATCTACTAAACCAGCGGCTTGGACGGCAGCAACTAGGGTTGTAAAAGAGCCAGCCGAAACGGCGGTATCAACGATGTCAGCCAAGAGAGTCACCTAGGTTTTGTAATCTGTAAATCACTATAACGCTAAAAAGTTAATTTAGCTACATATATTTTTTTCTCGTTCAGTTTGGTTTTCTTATATAAAATAGAACATTTTTTTATATAACTCATTTCACCAAATACCTACCTAAAGGTAGATTTGAATTTACCAATTTTACTGTATTTTAATTTAGCAATGTGATCCTAAATACATTGAGCGGACGATCGCGCTGGATATCGCCGCCGCAGTTTTGAAACTAAATCGAAGGGCGATAAGCGGGAACCCTCGCCCCTGCTGCGACATTTTGATTGAATCGGCAAAAAATTCAACATCGAGAGCCCAGCTAACGCACCCTCAAAGACTGTCACCGCCGACTTATCGGAACAGTTCGGCAAATCCCGATCTAGACTGTTAACAGTCAATAACTAACAAAAGCTTGACATGAAATATAAACTACTAGGTCACAGCGGACTGCGCGTTTCCGAAATCTGCCTCGGAACCATGACTTTTGGCGAAGAATGGGGCTGGGGAGGTTCCTACGACGAAAGCCGCAAAATGTTCGATTCCTTCGCAGAAGCTGGTGGCAATTTTATCGATACTGCGAATCTCTACACCAACGGTACTAGCGAAAAATATGTGGGCGATTTCATCAAGGACGATCGCGAAAAATGGGTAGTTGCCACCAAATACAGTCTTAACATGAAAAATGGCGAAATCAACGGTTTCGGCAACCACCGCAAAAACATGGTACAAGCAGTAGAAGCTAGTTTGAAGCGGCTGCAAGTTGAATACATCGATTTGCTGTGGCTGCACGCTTGGGATTTTACCACACCAGTCGAAGAAGTGATGCGCGCTTTTGACGATTTAGTCCGCGCCGGCAAAGTTTTCTACATCGGCATTTCCGATACGCCAGCTTGGATCGTTTCTCAAGCAAATACGATCGCCCATTTTCGCGGTTGGACGCAATTTGTCGGCTTGCAAATAGAATACTCCTTAAAAGAACGAACTCCCGAACGAGATTTGCTCCCAATGGCTAAAGCCCTCGATATTGGCGTGACAGCTTGGAGCCCCCTCGCAGGCGGTTTGCTGACAGGAAAATACAACACTTCAGAAACCGCTACCGAAACAAAGCGATTGGATTCAACAGCAGCAGGTAAAATTAGCGAACGAGACTTAAAAATTGCAGGGGAAGTTAGCAGCATAGCAGCCGAAATTGGCAAGTCGGCTTCTCAAGTAGCTTTGAATTGGTTGCGCCAGCAGTCAACAGCAATCATCCCGATTATCGGCTCCCGAAAAGTAGCGCAACTTCAAGAAAATCTCGCTTGTTTGGATTTTGAATTAACCCCAGAACAAATGCAGAGATTAGACGGAGTAAGTGCGGTTGAATTGGGTTTTCCCCACGATTTTTTAAAGAGTTCGATGGTGCAAGATTTTGCCTTCGGAGGCGGAGTCGCTAAAATCGACAATCACCGGCTTTAATTTTAGGGTGCGCACTGCGCACCTTACTAATGACTAATCGTAGGGTGCGCACTGCGCACCTTACTGCTACTACTGACTAATCGTAGGGTGCGCACTGCGCACCTTACTACTGGAATCAATCGCTTTTTTAGTAACATTTTCCTAAACTTAAATGAATAGGTTTCTAAAAGTTTAATCGCTTATTTGTAAACGTTTGTGAAGCCATAAAGCCGCGTCAGAATTTTTTGTATAATTAGATACATGATTTTGCGGTGCCGATCGCGCGAGTTGATAAAAAACACGGTATATCGCATCAAAGGGCAACAAAAAGCCGATCGCTACTTTTGTTTAGTTTGCCAAATACAGCAGGAAAAGGCGAGCGCCATTACCCCAGAAATTGCCATTTAACAGCCGTTATAAAAGCTCGATCGGCATTTTAAGCTGATTTCGGGCCTAGTACAAGCTATGCGCGATCGAGATCGAAGTCATCCTTCAGATAGAAGTAATAGCTGCATAACTGGGTTAGATTTATCAACAATAGCAAGTCTAAGAATATTAACTTATCTCAAACTTTCACTTCCGAAACAAAGCAGATAAGCGTGTTTTTCCGCAAGCAAGCAGTTGCTTGAGAATACTGAATGCGGCGCTTGCTCGATCGTAAAAATTCTCAGATAGATGCGAGCAACTTCCTGCTACATACTGCTGAGAAGCATATCGTTTTGACAAATTTCAGAGGCTAATTATGTCCCCCTTAGAAAACTCAGCCAACAATAATAATAACAATAACGGTGTCGGATGGGAGATACGATTTACCTCGATAGATACAGCGCGATCGCTTTCTCAACTAGCCCCCCCGCCCAAACTGCGCGCTAACTTATCAAACGAACCTGCTTTAAATACACCCGATCTCGTCTGTCTGTCACACTTGCGGTGGAATTTCGTCTACCAGCGACCCCAACACCTGCTGAGCCGCTGCGCCAAAAACCGCCGCGTATTCTTTGTAGAAGAACCGATTTTTAGCGCCGGTACCGATTGGCGGCTGGATGTCAGCATCCACGAAAGCGGAGTTTGGGTAATAGTGCCGCACCTCAGCGAAGAAATCAGCGAACAAACAGCACAAAAAATTCAGCAAGAAATGCTGAACGATTTGTTTAAAGCAGCAGAAATTCAGCAGTACATCCTGTGGTATTACACGCCAATGGCTGTGAGTTTTACCAACCACTTAAAGCCGCTAGCCGTAGTCTACGACTGCATGGACGAACTGTCGGCATTCCAAGGTGCTCACCCGCTTTTAAAAGCTAACGAAAGCGCACTGTTAAAGCGCGCCAACGTAGTGTTTACGGGGGGACACAGCCTGTACGAAGCCAAGCAGCACCAGCACCCAAACATTCATGCTTTCCCCAGCAGCATCGAAAAAGAACACTTTGCTAAAGCCCGCTACTTTGCAGAAGAACCGGCAGATCAAAAAGATATTCCCCATCCGCGTCTGGGTTTTTTTGGCGTCATAGACGAACGCATGGATATCGAACTGCTGCGCGGTATTGCGGAAGCGAAACCGGATTGGCATTTAGTCATCATCGGCCCCGTCGTCAAGATCGATCGGGCAATTCTGCCTGACAACCAAAACATTCACTATCTCGGCGCTAAATCTTATCAGCAATTGCCGGAATATTTGGCTGGCTGGGACATCGCAATGCTGCCTTTTGCGATTAACGAATCGACTAAATTCATCAGTCCCACCAAAACTCCCGAATACCTCGCCGCCGCCAAACCGGTGATTTCGACTCCGATCCGCGACGTGGTGCGCCCCTACGGAGAAAAAGGCTTAGTGCGGATTGCCAGCAATGCGTCAGAATTCGTAGCCTGCGCTGAAGAAATCCTCACCGAAAGTGCAGATAGGGCGAGTTGGCTGCTGGAAGTAGATGCCTTTTTAGCAGATAACTCTTGGGACAATACCTGGGGAGAAATGCTGGGGCTGATCGAAAGTGCGATCGAAAGTAAGAAGTCAGTAGTCAGTAGTCAGTAGTCATTAGTGATTTGTTATTTGTTATTTGTTATTTGTTATTTATCTGCCAATAACTGATAGCAAACAACCAGCAACCCATGCCCAATGCCCGATGCGCAATGCCCTGCGCAAGCCAATTCCCAATTCCCAATTACTAATTACCAGAGGTGTTTTCATGTTTGACTACTTAATTGTCGGAGCCGGATTTGCAGGTAGCGTCATTGCCGAACGGCTAGCAACTCAAGCCGGAAAAAAAGTTTTGATAATTGATACCCGCAACCACATCGGCGGCAACGCATACGACCATTACGACAACCACGGCATCCTGGTACACAAATACGGGCCTCACATTTTTCATACCAATTCCCGCCAAGTTTTCGAGTACCTTTCGCAGTTCACCGAGTGGCGGCCTTACGAACACCGCGTCTTGGCCAGCGTGGACGGTCAACTATTACCAATTCCGATCAACCTCAACACCGTAAACCAACTTTACGGACTGAATCTGACATCATTTGAAGTCGAAGATTTCTTTGCGAAAGTAGCGGAACCAAAGGATTACATTCGCACTTCCGAAGATGTCGTTGTCAGCAAAGTCGGGCGCGAACTGTACGAGAAGTTTTTCCGCAATTACACGCGCAAACAGTGGGACATGGACCCGTCGGAGCTCGACAAATCGGTGATTGCGCGCGTTCCAACGCGGACTAATCGGGACGATCGCTATTTTACCGATACCTATCAAGCAATGCCCCTGCACGGCTACACTCGGATGTTTGAAAAGATGCTGTCCCATCCAAACATTAAGGTGATGCTGAATACAGATTACCGCGAGATTGAGGATATTATTCCTTACGGGGAAATGATTTACACCGGGCCGGTGGATAGCTATTTCAATAATTGCTACGGCAAACTTCCTTACCGTTCTTTGGAATTCAAGCACGAAACCCTGAACGTACCCGTACACCAAGCAGCACCGGTGGTAAATTACCCCAACGAGCATTTATATACTCGCTGCACCGAGTTTAAATACCTCACGGGACAAGAGCATTTAAAAACCAGCATTGTCTACGAATATCCCCAAGCTGAGGGAGACCCTTACTACCCCGTACCGCGCCCGGAAAATGCTGAAATTTACAAGAAATACAAAGCTTTAGCTGATGCAACTCCGGGAGTTTCTTTTGTAGGCAGGTTGGCAACTTACAGGTATTACAACATGGATCAAGTTGTAGCCCAAGCTTTGACAACTTACAATCAAATTACTACCAAACCCGCGATTGAATTGGCGGGAAGTCTGAACGGTTCAGCCTCTAATTTAAGCGCGAATAATAAAGTTGCACACCGCGCAGCCGCAACACCTCTAGAAGTGGCTGCTGCTAACGGCAATGGCAAATCTGCTAAAAATTAGCTGACTCCAGCGGTGGGGAATATTGGCGATGCGGGGCGGGTTTCATCAGTTGACAGTTAACAGTTAACAGTTTTATGCCTTATATTCCAAACTGTAGGTGCGGGTTTTACTCGAAACTTTGAAAATCAAAAAAGCCTCGAAAAACCCGCCGCTATTCTATTCCTGCTTCGATCGCCACTATTCCAAACAATCAAATAAGTATCGAGGTAAAAATGAGCGTTGTCGTAAAAGTTGTTTTGGATCATGAGGTTTTGGCAAGTTCTCAATTTTCTCGTTTTCAGAAAGAAATAGAGCGCCTGATTGAAAGCGGGGGAAAAATTCTGATGCTCGATTTCTCAAAGATCAATTTTCTGAATAATGCGGAGCTGATGGCTGTAGTGGCGATCGTCAAATTAGTCAGAGACAGTAATTGTATACTTTTGATATCTTCGATGAGCGAACAAGTTAGAATGCTATTTGAACTCACCGGACTCGAACAAATATTTCAGTGTTTGCCGCCTTCGGAAGAAGTAGCCGTCAAGACTGAAATAACTGAACCGTTAGGAGGGTTGCAAGGTGTTGCTAGCTAATCGGCGATCGAAATCGCCCCCGCACAAATTTTCATCCCGTGCTGGGGAAGACTGAAAGATAGAGGTTTTTTAATCGGGATTTTTGATACTTTCCCCGATAGTTTGTTCTTTCAAGGCTCAGTCTGTTCGTCTTAAAGCTCAGTTTGTTTAAAGTGAAAAGCTGGGATTTTTTAGCGGTAAATTAACTCGCAAAAAACTTGTCGAAGTTGGGGTAATTGTCGCTAACCTATAAATATAACTTCGGGTAGATGTGCCGATGAGCTGGTTAGGTAGAGAACTAGAAAATTGCGATATTGAAGAGTCTGCAACTCTTGATAGCAAGGTGACTGTCAGAGGTCGAAAAACAGGTTATCCGCGCCCCCAATTGCGCCGGAGTAACTGGATTTGTCTTAACGGTCAGTGGCGGTTTGCTTACGATGATGGGGGATGCTGCGTGCAGCCTGTTGACATTAGCGACTGGACTCGCACGATCGAAGTGCCGTTTGCTCCAGAATCGGTCAAAAGCGGCATCGGGGACACGAATTTTCACGCTAACTGCTGGTACGATCGGGAATTCGACCTGCCCCACACAGAAAGCAGAGTGTTGCTGCACTTCGGGGCCGTAGACTACCGCGCCCGCGTCTGGGTAAACGGTCAGTTTATCGTGGAACACGAAGGCGGTCACACTCCTTTTAGCGCCGACATTACAGCAGTTCTCAACCACAGCGGGCCGCAGCGGGTGACAGTCTGGGCGCAAGACGACCCCCAAGATTTGGCAAAACCGCGCGGCAAGCAAGACTGGCAAGTGGAACCGCACAGCATCTGGTATCCGCGCACGACCGGCATTTGGCAGACGGTGTGGGTAGAATTGGTGCCTCACACTTATATCGAGCGCATCCGCTGGACTCCGCAGTTTGAACGCTGGGAAATCGGTTTTGAGGCGTTTGTTGCGGGCGATCGTCAGTCGGGAATCCAGATTAAAGTTAAACTGTCGATCGGCTGTATGCTGCTGGTCAACGACACCTACGAAGTCATCAACGGCGAAATCCACCGCCGCATCGCCCTCTCCGATCCTGGTATAGACGACTACCGCAACGAACTGCTGTGGAGTCCCGAAAAACCGACATTAATCAACGCTCAAGTGGAACTGTGGGCGGACGGCAAATTGCTCGACGAAGTTAAATCTTATACCGCCATGCGGACGGTCAGCATCCAGCGCGATCGCTTCATGCTAAACGGCCGCCCCTACTACTTGCGACTGGTACTCGACCAAGGTTACTGGCCCGACACCCTGATGAGTGCCCCCTCCGACGAAGCCTTGCGTCGCGATGTCGAATTAGTCAAAGCAATGGGCTTCAACGGCGTCCGCAAACACCAAAAAATCGAAGATCCGCGCTTTTTGTACTGGGCCGACGTGCTGGGGCTGCTAGTTTGGGAAGAAATGCCCAGCGCCTACCGCTTCACTCCCAAGGCCGTTGACAGGCTGACGCGGGAGTGGACGGAAGTAATCGATCGCGACGCCAGCCACCCCTGTGTCGTAGTTTGGGTGCCGTTCAACGAATCCTGGGGAGTTCCGAATTTAGTCGAAGCCCAGGCCCACCGCAACTACGTGCAAGCCTTATATTTCTTGACGAAAACCTTAGACCCCACTCGCCCCGTCATCGGTAACGACGGCTGGGAAAGCACAGATACCGACATCCTCGCCATCCACGACTACGACAACAACCCGCAAACTGTGGCAAAACGCTACGGGCCAGAAGTCCAGCTAGCCGATTTGTTCGATCGCGGGCGTCCCGGCGGGCGAGTCCTCACCCTCGACGGACACCCGCACCAAGGACAGCCGATGATGCTGACAGAATTCGGGGGCATCGCCTGCGCCGGCCGCGAAAACCCCGATTTTCACAGAGTTTGGGGCTACGTGCGGGCGTCGGACACCTGTGAGTTGCAACACCGCTACACGGCGCTGTTGAAGGTGGTAAACCGAGTGGAAATGTTCAGCGGATTTTGCTACACGCAGTTGACTGATACTTTCCAAGAAGCTAACGGTTTGCTGTATGCCGATCGCACTCCTAAATTTCCCATAGAGGCGATCGCCGCGGCAACTCTCGGCTGGGATATTCCCGAAGAAAATTCGCAGCCGCAAGCGATTACTCAGTGCTAATTGCTGTCAACTTAAGACTAAAACCGTTGAGAAATCTCGCTTATACCCGAGTTGAGATCCCCCTAAATCCCCCTTAAGAAGGGGGACTTGAAGACGTTT
>JAUBOG010000286.1:0-8475 GCA_036700105.1 Microcoleus occultus BM001215583 | reverse complement strand
CCTAAATAATATCGATAATCTCACAGCGACGCACCTTACAAACTAGGGCGCAGTAGCTGTAGGGTGCGTCGCCATCAAAAGTCCTAAATAATATCGAGAATCTCACAGCGACGCACCTTACTAACTTTCTGGAAACAAAACCAACACTCATTAATTGTTTCAAGATTTTGGAGAATTGGTATAAATTAAATTGATTTATCATATCGTTTCCGGTTGGATCGGAATGATTTAACCACAGAGGGCGCAGAGGACACAGAGAGAGAATAGAGAGATGAATACAGGACGATGCTACCGGATTTGATATCAAACATTGGAGTATGAACTGATGCCCGTAGGAAAATCCCGCGAGCACCGTTGCCAATCTCTGTCCATTCTTAACCCAGTGGTCAAGGTTTAGCCTACTTCTTTCGTTGGTGTCTGCTCAATGCCATAGTTTCTCAACTCGGTTGTTTCCATCATCCGTTTCGGCATCAGAAACTTCCCAAATCGAGCGTACAATGCAGGTAGAACTAGCAGAGTGAGAGCGGTTGAGGTAAAGAGTCCGCCGAGGACAACGATCGCCAATGGCTGCAACAATTCCTTACCAGCCCCACCGCTTAACACCAAGGGAATCATCCCCAAGGCCGAGGTAAGTGCTGTCATCAAAATCGCCAGCAACCGTTCCATCGAACCTTCTACAATTACTTCCGAAAGTGGCATTCCTTCTGCAAGTTTAGTGTTGTAGTTATCTACGAGCAGCAATCCATTGCGCGTCGCCACGCCAAACAGCGTCACAAAGCCCACCATTGACGGAACAGAGAGAACGCCGCCCGTTAGCAGCACTGAGATGACACCCCCAACCAGTGCTAATGGTAAATTGACCATCACCATCAGCATCGCAGGAACGGATTTTACTGTGAAGTACATCAATACTCCGATCGCCACCACCGCTAATATTCCGAAAATTAGGAAGTTTTGAGCAGCGCGTTGTTCCGACTCATACTGTCCGCCGTACTGAATATAGTAGCCTTGGGGCAGTTGCACCGATTGCTTGACCTTGGCGCGAATGTCACCGACAACCGAACCAACATCGCGTCCCTGTACGTTGGCTGAAATCACAATTAAACGCGAGACGTTTTCCCGGTTAATCGTGTTCGGGCCATTGCCAAAGTCAACTTTTGCTACTTGCGAGAGGGGGACTATTTGACCTGTTGGGGTATTAACTTGCAGGTTGCGAATCGTGTTGAGATTGCGGCGGGCAGATTCGTTGACCCAAACCAGCACATCCACCAATTGTTGACCATCCGCTACTTGACCAACCACGCGACCATTCAGCGCTGTTTCGGTGAAATCTGACAATTGGGCGATCGTCAATCCGTAGCGGGCGGCTGCATCTCGGTTAAATTGAATTTGTACTTGACGGATCGGAATTTGGGGCTCAAGCTGAAGGTCTACCAATCCCTTCACGTCTTTCATTGTTGTTTCGATTTGTTCTCCAATGCGGCGCAGTTCTTGTAAGTCGTTACCAAATACTTTAATGGCGATCGCACTTCTGACACCCGACAACACTTCATCCATGCGGTGACTGATAAATCCACCGACATTGCCGGCAACTCCCGGAAACTGACCCAATACTTCGCGCAAAGCTTGAATCGTCGCAGGACGGTTTTTCATCGCTGCTTCACTCAGTTCCACGTCTAAGTGTGCCAAGTTCACCGATGCCGCATCTGGGTCGCCCGGAGCACGGCCCGATCGCAGTTGTACTGATTCAAACCGGGGGTCATCCTTCAGCGCTGTTTGAATCGCTAACCCGACGCGATTGGTTGATTCCAATGAGGAACCCGGATACAGGGCGATCGCATTCATGAGCGATCGTTCCTGGAACGTTGGCAGAAAATCGCGTCCTAATGTCGGCACAATCAGCATCGCCGCCACCATTGACGCTGTAGCTAATCCCAAAATTAAGGTAGAGCGACGCATCGCTAACTGTAGCAACGGATGGTAAACTCGCTTGGAAAACAGTGCTAGGAAGGGTTCTGTCGCCTGCATCCGGCTGTGGGGCAACAGAATGGCACACAATGCAGGGGAGATTACTAGGGATTCCAGGCTGGAGATGATTACCACCACCAGATAGGCAATGCCCATTGGGGTGAAGATGCGCCCTTCCACACCTGAAAGCGTGAAAATTGGTGAAAAGACAATAATCCCAATTAAGGTGGCTCCAATCAGCGACTCGCGCACTTCCTCAGAACCCTCAAAAATCACCTCCATTGATGGTTTGGGATTGGGTGAGAGGCGATTTTCCCGCAAGCGGCGGTAGGTATTTTCGCAGTAGACGATCGCATCATCGACTGCTGTCCCGATCGCCACTACCAATCCGCCAAGGGTCATTGTGTTGAGTTCCAGCCCGATCCAGGAACATATCAAAAGTGAGAACAGTAGTGAGAGAAAGAAATCCAGCAAACAGATGGTGAGGGTGCGCCAGTTCATCAGGAACGGAATCAGGATGGCTGCGACGATAATGCTGCCTTCGATCAATGCCGATCGCACATTACCAACCGAAGCGTCAATGTAGGCATCTTGCCGGAAAGTGACATTCGCCTTCACATCCTGGGGTAAACCCGGTTTAATTTCCTCCATCGCCTCGATGATGGCTTGGGTGACGGTGGGACTATCTACCAACGGTTGTTTGTTCACCATCACAACCACAGCCCGTTTTGTATTCCAACTGGCATCGCCTCGCGCCAGTGCAGCCCCAATCTTCACCTCTGCCACATCCCGCAGTAGAATGGTTTTTCCTTCCTGCACCTTGACGACGGCTTTTTGCAAATCTGCGATCGTCTGGATTTGTCCCTCGCCTCGAATCACTAATTCTTTTTCTGGGTCAATCAACAACCCACCGGCGGTTTTGGCATTTGCCTCGTTTGCCGCCTTGACGACTTCCTGAAGAGAAACCTTCAACGCCTTGAGTTTTTCGGGATTAGCAATCACCTGAAACTGCTGCACATCTCCGCCGTAAACCAGCACTTGCGATACGCCGGGAACTGCCAGCAAGCGATTGTTGATTTTGCCATCCACCAAACGCCGCACTTCCATGATCGATGTAGTTTCTGACGTGAAGGCATACTGAATCACCGTCCCGATGGGGGGAGCTAAGGGGGATATCTGCGGTGTACCTATGCCTTCTGGGAGCCGGTCTTGCGCGTCCTGCAAGCGCTCTGCCACGAGTTGACGAGCTTGATAGGGGTCAGTCCCCCATTTAAATACCACTCGCAGTACGGAAATTCCTACGGCTGAGGAGGTACGGACGACTTCAACTCCTGGTGTGCCGTTGACCGCACTTTCTAGCGGTAATGTTACCAAAGACTCTACCGCTTCTGGGGCTAAACCGGGGGCTTCGGTTTGTACTTCTACTTGAGGCGGCGCAAAGTTGGGCAACACATCGAGGGGCATTCGACTTACGGTATGCAGGCTCCAGATGGTTAGGGCGATCGACCCGAACACCACTAACCATCGTTGAGCAATAGACCATTTGGGGATGACGTTTAACATAAAAATGCAATTGGGATAGCGTCAGGCAAGCTTGAGAAGTTGGTTCTAAAAAGGCTTTCAAAAACAGGCAGGATGCCTGTTCCACAATAATTATGGGAGATGTCTAATTAGGGAACAGTAGGGTGCGTCGCCGCGATAATTCTAGTTATTTACGACAATCTAATAGCGACGCACCCTACCACTTATGCTCTCCCCAAAGTGACAAAAGAAGGTTAGTAATTATATTCCTGTAAAAGACCCGGCTTCTACCTAGTTAGGACATTCAGGAACTCATGAATAATATCAATTCCGGTAGCATCGTCCTGTATTCATTTCTCCATTCTCTCTCTGTGTCCTCTGCGCCCTAGAAAGGTTAAATCATTCCGATGCAACCGGAAACGATATAAAGTCCCGATATCAGCAACGTATCAACAGTTACTGCTCTAAGTCCCAGAATATTTACTTTGGCTGACCTTTTAATGCAAAAACGGCGAATCCACCCACCAGTAAAACTCCTGCGCCTCCCACCCAAATCAAAGGTGACGCTCCTTGAGCAGGCTGCGTTTCTGCTTGCGATGCTGGCGCTGCTGCTTGCGATGTACTGGGGGATGCCTGCGCTTCTGCTTGCGGTTTACCTCGCAATGCCTCGGAATACAAGAGTGTTGCGCCCTGGGTTACAATCTGATTGCCCGAAACTAGATTGCCTTCTTTAATTTCCACCACATCTCCAGAATCGCTACCAATCTGAACTGAGATCGGTTTGTAGGTTGTTCCTTCCTGGATGTAGACGAGCTTTTGCCCATTGGCATCAACCAAGCTGGTGCTCTTAACTTTGAGAATACCTCCATCGGTTGAAGGGGCAACTGCTTCTGTCTTAATTCCCAATGCTGTTGCTTTACTGGCATCAACTTCGATCGGTTGCATAATCTTGGCCGCATCGCCACCTGTAAACTCGCTGTTGTGCCCAACGTGCGCCAGCACCGGAGCCGAAGCCGTGCACAACACTAATCCCAACAGAAAACTAGACCCGTAGCGGACGATCGATAATGAACTTGAATTTAATGATTTCGATAGCATGGAAATTTCCTCCTTATATTTAGCGATCGGATCTGATGAAAATAGCCACTCCTCTGAATGGTCATCTATTCCTTAACTTCGCAAGTTGTGAAGCTTCTCCAGCTAGAATGTCATGCCCAAATAAAAATTTGATGAAAATTTGAGGGAAGTCTCATAATTTATGGTCTTGGAGTGTCCCTACAATATTATTTTGGGTAGAGACGCTCCAAGAGCCGTCTCCTCTTAAAGTAAATTACACGATCTAACGCGGGGCTATCTGTTGCAGTTGTTTAGCTTGTTCTAAAATTTTCTCGAAGTCTTCTTCGCTCAACCGCTGGATGTAGTTAATTTTGAACTCTTCTAGGAAGTCGCACAGCAAGAGTTGTATTTCTTTCCAGGTTTGCTGCTGTTGCAGTTCGGCTCCTAAAGCTTGCCCGAAATGTTGGACTAGCTGACTTGAGAGTTTGATACCTACGGGGTCTTCGCTGGCGGTTTTAAAGGCTTCGTAGGCATCTTGGGGGCCGAGGGTGACTAATTTTGATAGTTCTGCAACTAATTGCGACGCTAGCTGTGCGGGCAGATTTCCCAATCCGGGTACTTGCTTCCATCCTTGATATAGGGGGGATTGTTTGAGAAATAGTTCTATATTGTAGCGGAGCAGGGCTTCTAGGTCGGGCTGGAGTTGGGGGAGAACTTTGTAAACGGTTACTTGGACTAAACGGGAGGCGATCGCTTCTATTTCGTTGACATTATTAATATCTAAATATCGCTGTTTTGGGGATTGAAATAGTTGACGCGCTAGTTCGCCTGTGGTAATGGATTGCTGCATCTGGTTGATGAGTTGAATTACTACTACTTCGGTCAATTCTTGGGCGAAGTTGGCGACGAAACCCCGGCTGATTTGGGTGCGTATGGGTTGGAGATCCGGCATTTTGGCTTGGTGGATGCGAATTGTGACGGGTATTGCTCGCAGCAGGCGCCAGAATGGGAGGAACATGAAAATGTCGTACCACCGCCAGAGCATGGCCGATCGCCAACTGACGCTGCGGTGGCGGCGGCTGATGAAGTAGGTGCGGGCTAGAAATTCGATCGCGAATACGGCAATAAATGGCAGGTCGAGAAGCCAGAAGTTGTCGGTAAATTCGCCGTTTTCTCCGATCGTTCGGTAATAGTTAATGGCGATTAACGGTTTGATTTTGGCGTCAAACCATGTTATTTCTTGTTGCCAGCCTTGTTTGTTTAAATACTCTTGGCTCCAGAATGTTTTGAAGGATTGTTTGGCGGAGTCTTGCGGATTCGGGATGCGATCGCGCATTCGGTCTTTAATTTTTTCGAGACTACCGCTTTTTGATGCGACTCGAAACGGATCTTCGTCGATCATTTTCGCGGTGAGATTGTTTATTTCCTGCAATTTGGCTGCTGTGCGGGGAGATGGCAAGCCTGTTTGCACTACTTGACTTTTTAATTCTTCTAAGGTTTGTAGATATTTCTCGGTGTCTCGGTGGGGTTTAATTCCTTTAAATGGGTCGTATACTCGGGTGATAACTGGCAGTTGCCGGAAGTAGAAATCTCGCCACGGTACGTAACTTATGTCAAATAATACTAGGCTTAAATTTCCGAGGGCGACCAGTGCCATGAACCGCTCGAACCAGGGAACTTTCGGTGCTAATGCGCGGGAGTTGGGAATTTTAGAGGGCTGTAGTTTTGGTGTCACTGGCAGTTTTTAATTAAGTAGACCGATCGAAATAAAGGTAACTGGTAATAGCTGAAAAAAGGAAACAGCGAAAACAGGCGGATTGTCTGGTCGCGCTGGGATTGGAAGCGAGCAAGCTAGTATTGATTTTAACGTGCCGAAAGTTGGGGAGTTTTGGATCGTTGATTTGGCTGGGCTGGGTAAAAATTGATACAGGTAAAATATTAAGGTCGATCGCGCTGCAAGAGCGGGGACAGCTCCGGTTAGTTTGCTTATCTCTGGCAATAAAATTATATCTCAGGCGGAATCCTAAGTTTTTTTTCGGCGTTGCAGAGCTAACCGGGCAGGTAATAAATTGCTATTTTTGTTCTATCTGCTGGCTATTTGACCCCTAAATCAAATGTATTGCACCTTCTGTGAGTTTAAGGTTAGATTTGGGCTTCTAGTTTGAGGTCAAACCCTCTTGAGCGTTATACTTGCTCAGGGGCTCAGAGCGCGAGAGCGCCTGCTCAGAACGGGAGGGTGGCTGCCACTGCAGTAAGGTTCGGGGTCTCGCCTCAACAACCAGCTCGCGATCGGACTCTTGAATAAAATGACACCCAGAGCATAATTTTGTTGGCATTTTTTTTAATATATGACATACTGCCTTAATCTCGATTGCCCAAGAGACAAGCGTCAGAACCCACCAGGCACAAAGTATTGTCTTAATTGCGGTTCCAAGCTGCTGCTAAAAGACCTTTATGCAGCAACTGAGCCGCTGCGCGACGGAGGATTTGGCAGGACTTTTAGAGCTGTCAATCATGGAAAATTTGAGGAGCTGTGCGTGATCAAACAGTTGTCGCCGCCGCAAGAGTTTCAGCGGAAGCCCGCTCATTTCAAAAAGTACGTCCGGCTGTTTGAACAAGAAGCCCGACGGCTTTACGAACTGAAACACCCGCAAATTCCTCAGTTGATTTCTTATTTTGAGGAAGATGGGCGCTTGTATTTGGTGCAAGAGTTTATTGATGGCAATAATTTAAAGGATGAGTTAGAAAAGTACGGTGCTTATAGCGAAATTAAAACTAGAGAATTGCTGTTAGACTTGTTGCCTTTGCTGAATTTTGTTCACGAGCGCAATGTAATTCACCGAGATATTAAGCCTGAGAATGTGATCCGCCGCAATCGCGATCGCAAGTTGGTACTGATAGATTTCGGGGTTTCCAAACAGGTAGTTGCTGAGGCTCCGACCAAAACTGGAACTAAGTTGGGAACTCCCGGTTATGCGGCTCTAGAACAGCGGCACGGTAGGGCTGTTCCTGCTAGCGATCTTTACAGTTTGGGGGTGACTTGCATTCGTTTGTTGACTTCTGTTATGCCTTATTTGGATATCTATGGGGACATTCACGATGACCTTTATGACCCGCTTGAAGGTCGCTGGCTTTGGAGGGAGGCTTTGCCGAAAGGAACAAAGATCAGCCAGGATTTAGGTCAGATTTTGGATAAGTTGATTCAGGAATATGTCAAAGACCGCTACAAGTCTGCTGTGGAAGTTTTGGAGGTTCTAAAACCTGCTGTTGCGGTTGTCCCAACAGTCCCGAAGTCGCAGCAGGCAACTGTTCTCAGTGCTTCTGTACCGACTCAACCTGTGACTCAGACTCCGCTAGTTTCTGCGAACTTAGAGTCGGAAAAAGGGATAGATTATTCTCAATTGGAAAGGCTGCTGGCTGCTAAAAATTGGCGTGGTGCTGATGAGGAAACTTCTGTGAAAATGCTGGAAGTGATGCAGCAAATTTCAAGGGGTTATTTGAGCGAGGAAGATATTAGGAAGTTTCCCGCTAAGGATTTGGAGACTATTGACCAACTGTGGGTTAGGCACAGTCACCGCAGGTTCGGCTTTTCTGTGCAAAAGGGTTTGTGGGTAAAGTCGGGGGGAAAGGCTGGTGTTTATGATGCTAGTGTTTGGGAGAAGTTTGGCGATCGGGTGGGCTGGCGGGTTAACGGTCAGTGGGTATACTATTCTGAACTGAATTTTACTTCTAAGGCAATGCCTGGACATTTGCCGGGGGGGACTGTTTTTGGGTGGGAAGGCGGGGTTTTGTGCGGTGTTTTGGGTTTGGGCGGGGTGTGGTTTTTGCTGTCGCGGCGAGATTTGTAGTCATTCGTAATGTAGCTGCTAAATCGATCGGCGTGCTGCGATCGCCTCTTTTTTTAGATAAAAATTTACATAAAAATTGCGA
>JAUBOG010000285.1:0-8488 GCA_036700105.1 Microcoleus occultus BM001215583 | reverse complement strand
GAGAGAATGTGCGTGCGATGGATGGAGCCCCGCTACGCTACGACTCTTCAACCCGATTTCGTCGGGTTTTGCTGGTGTAGACGCGGTTTCAACCGCCGGGTCTCTCAAATCCTATATAAATATTTGTAATTTTTTGTCAATATATGTGTCTCAATGTGACGAAATAGGGAATTCTTATAACATCTTGTGTGTTGTAGCTTTTGACACTACTATATTCAGTTAATGTGGTCAAATATAAAATAATCCTTAAGCCGATGGCAAGACGCGTGTTTTTCGTCTATCGGTTTAAGAGACTAAGACCAGCTTTTCGCCCAACCCGCCCATTAAGCGCGTATTTACGCTCAACGAGGTTTTATGACTCCAGTCATGTTACGCCAACTCTGGTCATTAATTGAGACCACCCAAGCCACTCTGTTAGTGAATCTGGACGATGCCACGTTGGTACAGTGGCTGCTGAAGCAGTTAAAGACAAACTCAGGGTTCAATGGCAAAGAAACAGATGTGTTGAACGAGTACATCGAATCTCGGCTGTCCCTGATCCGCGATTTAGCCGAGCAGCGCCTAGCACCAGAGCGGTTCTGAGCGGATTAAATCAAAATTCGATAAATATTGCAGGAAAGGACAGCGGGAACAAAAAATAACAGACCCGCAGCCCGTACGCTTATCAGGGTGCTGAACGACTGAGCCAGAAGTCGCCGGCTTTTGTACATTGCCGATCGCAACAGTTCTGGACATC
This sequence comes from Microcoleus occultus BM001215583, assembly GCA_036700105.1. Taxonomy (GTDB): domain Bacteria; phylum Cyanobacteriota; class Cyanobacteriia; order Cyanobacteriales; family Microcoleaceae; genus Microcoleus. Next base: position 7,752 of record JAUBOG010000285.1, on the reverse strand, counting down.
TACAAGGTAGGATCGTCGAGAAAGCGTTCTACTAAAATTTATGCGTAAATGGGGATTTCTGCTGCTGGCAAGTGTGTTGTTTTTGACACCGCTGGCGTCTTGTCGGGACCGATCGGCACAAGTCGGACAAACACCATCAACAACCGCAGCAGGCGGCACTTCGCCGCAAGGTTCGAGCCGGATAGATACAATAATCAGCCGCGGCAAACTAATTTGCGGCGTCAGCGGCGAACTGCCGGGTTTTAGCTTTGTAGACGAAAAAGGCACATACTCGGGGCTGGATGTGGATGTGTGCAGGGCCGTAGCGGCGGCAATATTTGACGACCCCGAAAAAGTCGAATACCGAAAGCTCAACGCCAAAGATAGATTTACAGTTTTGCAGGCCGGAGAAATCGATATTCTCAGCCGAAATACCACCTACACGGCGAGCCGCGACAGCACTACCGGACTGGAATTTGCCCCGGTGATCTTTTATGACTCTCAAAGCATCATGGTCAAAAAAGACAGCGGCATCAAAACTTTACAAGATTTTGCGGGCAAATCGATCTGCGTGCAGACAGGTACGAGTACCGAACAAAATTTGTCCGACCAAATGCGAAAATTGGGAGTTAAATACACTCCTGTGGTGTTTGAAGATGTGAATGCTACCTTTTCTACCTATCAAGAAGGTCGCTGTCAAGGTGTTACTGCCGATCGATCGCAGCTAGTCTCGAAGCGCACAACTCTACCGACTCCTGAGAATAATGTGGTTTTGCCGATCGTCATGTCAAAAGAACCGTTAGCCCCAGCCGTAAAAAGCGGCGATCCGAAATGGTCGGACGCGGTAAGATGGATCGTTTTTGCGGCAATTGAAGCCGAAGATTTGGGAATTAATTCGACCAATGTAGACCAAATTGTGGCAAGCACTACAGACCCGAACGTCAAACGTTTGCTAGGAAAAGAAGGAGATTTAGGTAAAGGTTTCGGACTCCCGAACGATTTCGCCGCCCGCGTTGTGAAGAAAGTGGGGAATTACGGCGAAATGTACGATCGCAACCTCGGCCCGAAAAGTACACTTAAATTAGACCGGGGTCAAAACAAACTCTGGAAAGATGGCGGTTTGCTGTACTCGCCGCCGTTTCGCTAAATTTGGTTGACTGTTAATCGTAAGGTGCGCAATGCGCACCCTACAAGATATTTTAGAGTCCGCGCTTACCCGACAGGTAAGGTGCGCAATGCGCACCCTACAAGATATTTTAGACTCGACAGTTAGTAGGGTGCGCATTGCGCACTACAAGATATTTCAGTTCGATCGCTTATTAAACAATTATGAATCCAGAACCTCAACCGGGCAAATCTCATAAATTGTCAAAATTTCAAGATATATCAAAACTGCTCAGGGACGATCGCTTCTGGAAAATAGCCGGACAGGCGATATTCGTAATTTTAGCAATAAGTGCGATCGCCATTCTCTGGGACAACCTCACTGCCAATTACGCGCAATTGGGGATTGCATTTGGATTTGACTTTCTCAATTCCCAAGCATCCTTCGACATCGGCGAAAGCGTAATTCCCTACAGTCCCGAAAACAGTTACAGACAAGCTTATTTTGTCGGTTTAATCAACTCGCTGCGGGTGATGGGGCTCGGCATTGTTTTCGCAACAATTGCGGGTTTGACTGTAGGAATTGCGCGCCTTTCCGACAATTGGCTGCTGCGGACTTTGGCTGGTTTGTACGTAGAGATTTTGAGAAATACGCCGTTATTGCTGCAATTGTTTTTCTGGTATTTTGCAGTTTTCATTTCCCTGCCAAAAGTGGAAGACAACCCGCAGATGAGCGGGCCGATTTACTTGACAAATCGCGGCATTGCTGTACCTTGGCCGGAGGCTTTGCCGGGTTTTGAGATTTGGTTGATTTTGCTAACTGCGGGAGTTTTGGCTGCTGCTGGGCTGTGGATGTGGCGCGCGCGGGTGATGCTGGAAGAAGCGCAGCCGGGAAGACAGTTGTTTTGGGCTCTAGGCGCGATCGCCCTGAGTGCAATTTTAGCTTGGATTATCACCAAAAATCTGCCTTTGCGTTTAGATTTCCCGCGTTTGAGTGCAGATTTGCAACTCGAAGGAGGATTAAAATTAACTCCAGAATTTGCAGCTCTGGTAACAGGACTCAGCTTGTATACTGGCAGTTACATTGCCGAAATTGTCCGCGCCGGAATTCAGTCAGTATCGAGAGGCCAGTGGGAAGCGGGAAAGTCTTTGGGACTCAAGTCTGGAACCATGATGCGGATGGTAATTTTGCCGCAAGCTTTGCGGGTAATCGTGCCGCCTTTAACCAGTCAGTATCTGAACTTAGCTAAGAATTCCAGTTTAGCGGTTGCGGTTGCTTATCCCGACGTTTACTTTGTGGTGGGGTCTCCGACGCTGAATCAGACCGGAAGGGCGATCGAGGCAATGTTAATTATTATGGTAACATATCTCACAATTAGTTTGATAGTTTCTTTGTTCATGAATTGGTACAATCACACTGTACAACTCAAGGAAAGGTGAAAAGTTGATTTTTTAAACTTTGCGGCTGGGTAAAAGGAGAAACAAAATGGCTTACAGTGACTTCAACTTAAACAGTGTTTTGAAAACATTTAAATTAAATTATTCTGAAACCGCTGATTTATTTGCAAACGAACAGGAATTAGAAAGCAGTCCATCACTAGCAGAAAATTTGCGGCGATATCTGCCGATAGCTGTAGGCAGCAATACAGAAAAATCGCGTTCTGAAATGATTATTGCGCCAGTTTTATTAGAATTGAGAACTCAGTTACAAGAGCAGATTGGTTTATTCTCAGGAATAGACTTTACTGTGAATCCTGAAATAGGTTTAAATGGAATTTGCGATTTTCTAATTACCCGTTCTCCAGAATTGCTGATTGTAAAATCCCCAGTCATTGCAATTGTAGAAGCTAAAAAGGAAAATATAAGTTCGGGATTAGGACAGTGCGTGGCAGAAATGTTAGCCGCTCAAATATTCAACCAACGTGAAGGTAAGGAAATTAAAGTAATTCTTGGGACTGTGACTACGGGAACTGTATGGAAATTTATTAAGCTAGAAGGAACAGCCGTAGAAATTGATACTAGCGAGTATTTTCTGAGCAATGTCAATAAAATATTGGGAATTTTAGCAAGTGCAATTAAGAATTAACAACGAACTACAAATATCTGAGCTTGCGACTATCAAATTCAAGGAGAATCAAATGACACAAGAATTAATCGATCTTAGAACCAGCATATTGGAAGGAAGATATACGGATGCTTTGGCAATAGTCGATGAGTTAGATGGAATGAGCAAACAGGCAATTTTGCGACAAATCCAATCTTTTTTAAATGTTTTGCTGATTCACTTGATTAAAAATCAAGTTGAACAGCGATTAACTGGTTCTTGGGCAAGTTCGATTCGCAATTCAATCAGAGAAATTAAAAAAGCAAATATTAAAGACAATAAAACATCTTATTACATCAATGCTGATGAATGGGAGAATTTCATAGAGGAGGAGGTGATTGAGGATGCGATTGCAGAGGCGGCAGAGGAAGTATTGAATGGTGCTTATACTCAATTTAAACTAGCAGAAATGATGGATAGAAGCCTGATTGTCCAGACTGCTGTGAGGTTATTGAATTTGACTTATATCCATTCCGCAAAAGATTTGCCCGCAGTCTTAGCGCATCATTTAAGTCAGTTACCAGGTGGAGAGGATTGGATAAATCGGCGACAATAAATAGGATTTTTTTTAGCATTGGCGATGGGAAATCGCGTCTACACAAACAAAACCCGCCTCACGGTTAATAAAATAACTGGTTGTTACTCTACGTCATAGGATTGAACACCGCTATATGGAAACTATCCCCGTATTACCGCCTCCAGCCACCGAATCGCCCACCCCTTGGAATTGGGCGCGCAAAAACTTATTCAGTACCTGGTACAACAGCATTCTGACAGTAGTTTGCCTAGTTATCGCGTTCCAAACTATTAAAGGAATTATCGTTTGGGCTACGACAAAAGCTCAGTGGCGCGTATTAGAAGCCAACTTGCCGCTATTTTTCGCCGGCAGATTTCCCAGGGAATCCTACTGGCGGCTGTGGATAGTAGCGCTGATAATTGCCTTGTTGGGAGGCTTGACTTGGGGAGACATCCAGCGAGAAGAACGGCTTTGGAATCCGCCTTTGCTAATTATACTCGGCGCTGCGGTTGTGGGTGCGGTCATTTCGCCGATCGACCTCACCTCTCGCCTCTACCTCTTAGGAATTATCATCGCAGCCACCGCCAGCTATGTCGCTGGGCGACAAATTAACCGAAACCCCCCCCAACCAAGGGCGGGCACGGGGGCACCGCCCCTACACTCGGGGGGGCTAGGGGGGGTTAGCTGGATGCCTGCAATTTGGGCTCTTTCCTTCCCAGTAATTCTGTGGTTGATTAAAGGCGGTTTGGGCTTGACAGAAGTGTCAACAAATGATTGGGGCGGTTTAGTGCTGACGCTGTTTTTAGCAATTATTAGCATTGTACTCTCCTTTCCTTTGGGAGTATTGCTCGCCCTCGGCAGACAAAGTTCTTTGCCAGTCGTCAAACTGTTTTCAACACTGTACATTGAAATTGTTCGCGGTTTGCCCTTAATTGGCATTTTGTTTTTAGGTCAAGTAATGCTGCAATTATTCCTGCCGCCAGAATATCCGAAATTGGATAGAGTAATTAGGGCCATTGCTGGATTGACGTTATTCAGTGCGGCATACTTAGCGGAAAACGTGCGCGGAGGCTTGCAGGCCGTGCCCAGGGGACAAATAGAAGCAGCAAGATCGATCGGGCTAAATACACCCCTACTCACAATTTTAATTGTACTCCCTCAAGCGTTGCGAACAGTCATTCCGGCGATCGGCGGTCAATTCATCGGATTATTCATGGATACCTCCCTGCTTTCTTTGTTCGGAATGTTAGAATTAATCGGAATATCCCGCGCAGTTTTAGCAAATCCATCCTACATCGGCAGGTACGCCGAAGTTTACATATTCGTCGGCATCATTTATTGGGTATTTTGCTACTCAATGTCATTAGCCAGCCGCAAAATTGAGCGAAGTTTAGAAAAAAGTCATTAGTCTGTAAGGGCGGGTTCACCAACAAAATAGAACTCCCAACCCAAATATATACAAACCCGCCCCCCCCAACCAAAATATATATAAACCCCCTCCGCTGAAGTAGTCAACAGTCATCAGGCAATAATTATCAGTCATTATTTAAAGGAGAAAATTATGCAAACTCAACTAACAGCCCCAGAAACAGTAATCGTAGCCGAAAACGTCCACAAATGGTACGGACAATTTCACGTACTGCGCGGTGTCAGCATGAACGTAAACCGAGGCGAAGTCGTCGTAGTCATGGGGCCCTCCGGTTCGGGAAAATCCACATTTATTCGCACATTCAACGCATTAGAAGCATACCAGCAGGGTAAAATTACGATCGACGGCATCGAACTTTCCCACGACTTGCGCAACATCGAGACAATTCGCCGGGAAGTAGGAATGGTATTTCAGCAATTCAACCTGTTTCCCCACTTATCAGTCTTGCAAAACGTCATGCTAGCGCCCGTTTGGGTACGCCGCTGGCCGAAGAAAAAAGCTGAAGAAGTAGCGATGCAACTGTTAGAAAGAGTGGGGATTTTAGAACAAGCACAAAAATATCCCGGACAACTTTCTGGCGGACAGCAGCAGCGCGTCGCGATTGCGCGTTCCCTGGCGATGCAGCCGAAAATCATGTTATTTGACGAACCGACATCAGCATTAGACCCGGAAATGGTGCGGGAAGTTTTAGATGTGATGCGAAATTTGGCTCAAACTGGAATTACAATGGTAGTGGTGACTCACGAAGTCGGATTTGCGCGCGAAGTTGCCGATCGCATTGTATTGATGGATGGCGGTGTTTTAGTGGAAGAAGCAGGACCGGAAGAGTTTTTTCAGCACCCGAAGGAAGAACGCACGCGCAAGTTTTTATCTCAGATATTGTAAAGTAGAGATATGATAGAATGCCAAGCAATCCACAATTTTCTGACGAAGAAATCTATCAACAGATAGCCTCGATCGTAAGAAAATTTAAGCTATTGCAGTGCGCCGAATGTGCGGAAGCGATTAAAAAATGGTTAAAGGCGAACCGCATTAACGGGACTCATCTTCAAATCAAGTTGGTAGGACGGGGATATTTTATTGTCAGTCAACGATGGGAAGAAGGTAGAACACCAATTACTCAGAATGGCACACACTACGGGATAGAGGTTCGCAGCAAAGTATTTGATAATTTGTCAACAACGGGACTGACTAGAGAAGAATGGATAAAAGACTTTGACTGTCCAAGCGGTCAGTTTATTATTGAAGAAATTGACAGCTTTTAATTGTATTAATTACCACAAGGGGAAGAATAATAATGACTAAATTTTACGAGTTACTCGATCGCATTCAAAAAAAACCGGGAATGTACATCGGTTCCCGTTCTATCAGCAACCTATTTATGTTCTTGTGCGGCTATCAACACGCCCGCGATTTGCTCGCAATCCCCGTCACCGAAGAAGAGGAAGAATTTTCGGAATTTCAGCCTTGGTTGCAAAAGAGATTTGCTCTTAAATCCTCGGCTTCTTGGGCTAAAATTATTCTATTCTATTCAACTGATGAAAGTCATGCTTTTGAAACTTTCTTTGATTTGCTGGAAGAATTTATTAAGAGGAAATATCCCTTAGATAAGGTAGAGAATGATAATTCGGCTGTTTTGATTTGTGATTGATTCCCTCGACCCGGATAACAGCGTTACAATGGTATATATAAGCCAGAAAATCTCAATTTTATATGCCATCAATAAAAACACTGCCACTGGTTAAAGATGCTGAACGCCTAGAAAGTCGCCTCAAAGAAATTCCGGCGGTTCCTGGTGTATATTTGATGCGAGACGAGAGCGATCGCATCCTTTACATCGGCAAATCAAAAAAACTCCGAAACCGCGTCCGTTCCTACTTCCGCGAAAGCCAAAACCTCAGTCCCCGCATTGCGATGATGGTGCAGCAAGTGCGCGAAATAGAATTCATCGCCACCGACACAGAAGCGGAAGCTTTAGCATTAGAAGCAAACCTCGTAAAACAGCACCAACCTTACTTTAATGTCCTCCTCAAAGATGATAAAAAATATCCTTATTTGTGCATAACTTGGTCGGAAAAATACCCGCGCATTTTCATCACCCGCAAACGCCGCGCGGGTAGTGCAAAAGACCGCTACTACGGCCCCTACGTCGATACAGGGGCGCTGCGGAGCACGCTGCATTTAATTAAGCGGATTTTCCCTTTGCGGCAGCGCCCTCAACCGCTGTTTAAAGACCGTCCCTGTTTGAACTACGACATCGGCCGCTGCGTCGGCGTTTGTCAGGGGTTAACTTCGCCGGAGGAATACCAAAAAATAATCCAAAAAGTGGCGATGATTTTCCAGGGAAGAACTCAGGAATTGCTCGATATCCTGGAACCCCAAATGGAACAAGCAGCCGAAGATTTAAACTTTGAAACTGCGGCCCGCATTCGAGATCAAATTAAGGGTTTGCAGTCTTTGAGTGCGGGTCAAAAAGTGTCTTTACCCGACGATACAGTTTCTAGGGATGCGATCGCCCTTGCGGCCGACACCCAGCACGCTTGCGTCCAATTATTCCAGATTCGTGCCGGTCAATTGGTAGGAAGACTGGGATTTATGGCCGAAATACCCCCCCAACCC
>JAUBOG010000284.1:0-8520 GCA_036700105.1 Microcoleus occultus BM001215583 | reverse complement strand
CGAAGCATTTCGGCCGACAATTTATTAGTGAGAATCAGGGATTTACTACCGAAATGCTTCGCCCCTAGGAATATATTGGCAAAAATGAGATGCACCCAGGGAAACGGCACTGCCGTGTCCTCCATATCTTAAAAAACATACTTTTCAGCGACGCGCCAGTAGCGGGAAAAACGCTTCAAATCAATGTAGCCATCGTAGCGGACAAAGGGTTCTGGCGGCAAAACTTCTACTAGGTGCGATCGCCTAATTTCCCGGCAAATATCCTGAAACCGAGGACTGGGACTTTCCGCAGTCACCACTCGATCCGCGCCGGATTCGATCGCAAAAGCGATAACTTCCGCAGCCACATCGCCGCGCCGAATAACTACCGGCAACTCCAGCAAACATTCGTAAATAAACACCATTCGTTTGAGACTCAATTGCCATTCATCTATCAGTTTGTCATCCCAAACCCAGATTGCAGGTGCTTCTGGGTGCGCTTGAAAAGCTGGGCCTTCAGGACTCAAACAGTCGCCGTGCAGCCAAATAATTTGATTTTGCATAATTGGTAATTGTTGACGGTTGACAGTTGTTGACTAATGACTAATGACTGCTGACTAATGACTGCTGACTAATGACTAATGACTAATGAATTGTTAATTTCTGCGACCTTTTTTAGGGCGTTCCCAACTTTTAGAACCGCCGCTGCGATCGACCTTTTCGCCGTTCGGAAATAACTTGCTCTCCAAATATTCGTAAGTTCCCTCAAAATCGCATTGCCCGTACAGAGGACAATCGCGACAATAAACCGACTTAGTGTAGCGCTCCAAATTTTCCCGATTAAAAAAATAAGGTTTGTGGCTAAAAGTGCTCGCAACCCACTGCCAAGAAAGATTGTTGCTCGCCGGATCTCCATCTAGCAAATGTTCCAAAAACCAGCGAGCTCCGGCTTGCCACTTCACCTTGCGCCAGTGTACGAGATAAGCGGCCATCCACATCCGCTGGTGGTTGTGCAAATAACCAGTTTCTCGCAACTCGCGGCTGAAACTGTCGATGCAAACCAAACCAGTCGTGCCCTCGACGACATCAGAAGGCAGAGTTTCGCTGTAATATGAAGCAGTGTAACCAGTTTTATATGCTTCCCGGTCTTGCCAAATCATGAGGCCCAATTCGGCGTACAGCCGCTGCCAATAATCGCGCCAACCCAACTCGTTGACGAGTTTCACTGCATCTTCTCGATGCCGCACCTTCTCGATGACGGCATCCCGGACTTCGGCAAGGCTCAAAACGCCGTAGCGCAAATAGGGGGACAAGCGCGTTACCGCGCCGTTGAGGAAGTTGCGGGTTGAGGCGTATTTGCCGGGATCGACTTGCTGCAGCACTTTCTCGGCTGCTTTGCGCCCGCCTGCGGTGGGGGGTACGCTGCTGTCGCGGGCGGCGGCTTCGGGGAACTGTTGGCCTAGGTAGGCGATTAATTCGTCGCGGCTGGCAAATTCCCGCTTCATGTCCTGACTCATGGTTCTTTGTTTCTTAGGCTGCTATCGTTTTTTAATGTTAAAGCTATTCGATCGCCCGATCGCCGATCGATCGCCCGCCAATTGCGATTCGATCCCGGTAACTCACCGAAGAGCACCATTGTCAGCAACAGGCTTTCTGGCCTGTTCCACAAAAGATAAATTTTCTCGCTTCACAGGCAAGATGCCTGTTCATAAAAGGCTAATTGAGAATGGTGCAATATCTCAGTGGTAACGTACAGTTTGCCCCAGCAGCAATCGATCGATCGTCGGCTCGCAGCCAAAACTAGCATTAAAGTCACTAAACTTAGGGTTAAATATCATCGCAAAATCTCATGGAAACTTTTCCGGCGGGCGCTAAACCGATCGCCAGCTCAGCCAATCGACAGCAGCAAGCTACAACACAATTAGACAACAGCGAAATTCAAGAGTTCGATCGAGCCATGATGCGCCGCTGCATAGAATTGGCCCGCCGCGCTCTCGGCAAAACCGCACCCAATCCCCTCGTCGGTTCTGTAATTGTCCGAGACGGCAAAATTGTCGGCGAAGGGTTTCATCCCGGTGCCGGTCAACCTCACGCCGAAGTTTTTGCGCTCCGGGAAGCGGGGGAAAAAGCCGCCGGAGCGACGGTTTACGTCAACCTGGAACCCTGCAACCACTACGGGCGGACTCCTCCCTGTTCCGAAGCTTTAATTAAGGCCAAGGTGGCAAAAGTAGTCGCTGGCATGGTCGATCCGAATCCTTTGGTAGCTGGCGCTGGGCTCGATCGGTTGCGTCAAGCTGGCATTGAAGTGGTGGCGGGAGTGGAAGGGGAAGCTTGCCAAAAACTCAACGAGGCTTTCGCGCACCGGATTTTGTACCGCCGGCCTTTTGGAATTTTGAAATATGCGATGACTTTGGACGGTAAAATTGCTACCAGCAGCGGTCACAGCGCTTGGGTGACGGGTTCTGAGGCTCGCAGCGAGGTGCACCGGGTGCGCGTCGGCTGCGATGCTGTGATTGTTGGGGGAAATACGGTGCGTCTCGACAATCCGCTGCTGACGAGCCACCAACCTGACGGAAATAATCCCCTGCGGGTGGTGATGAGCCGCACTCTGGATTTGCCGAAGTCGGCTTGGCTGTGGGAAACCTCTTCGGCGGCTACTTTGGTGCTGACTGAACCTGGGGTTAACCCGGAATTTCAGCAATTTTTGATCGCCAAAGGGGTGGAAGTTGTCGAGCTCTCACCGCTGACGCCGACTAATGCGATGGCTTATTTGTACGATCGATCTTTTCTTTCTGTACTCTGGGAGTGCGGCGGCACTTTGGCGGCTTCGGCAATTGCTGAAGGTGCTGTTCAAAAAATTATGGCTTTTATTGCTCCTAAAATTGTCGGGGGCCAAAATGCTCCTACTCCTGTGGGAGATTTGGGGTTTGCGGCAATGACTGATGCTTTGACTTTAGAGCGGGTTTCTTGGCGCGCTGTAGGTGGAGATTGTGTGGTGGAAGGCTATTTGAAAATTAAAGATTGAAAGTTAAAAGCGAGTCTTTTGAGTTTTTAATTTTTAACTTTTAACTCCTTTTATGGTGGAAATTCTGATTTGGAGTTTGATGGTTGGCAGTCTCGGCTTGGAGGCTGCACTCGCGGGTGTTTTGGTGAGCCGCGAGCAATTGGCTGCGGGGCAAAAATGCGATGAAGAGGAGGAAGTTTTGACTCGGTACGAATCTCAAGAAGATAATTTTACGGCGCCTGACAATTCGCGATCGAATGGCATTCCCCAATCCGATTCTAATCTGGCTGATTTGACGGTTTGGGAGTACAAGATTGTGCGGGCTAGCAGCGATTTGTTTGGCAATCCTGCTATTTTTCACAAGCTGTGCCGGGAAGAGGCCGAGGTTGGCTGGATTTTGCTCGAAAAGCTCGACGACAGGCGGGTGCGGTTCAAACGTCCGATCGCGCTGCGGGACGCGCCGAGGCCGAATTTACCACCGTTCGACCCTTACCGCACTCATTACGGCCCGATGTCGAATGCGATGACTTGGGCGGTGGCGATCGTGTTTCTAAGTGCGATCGTGCTTCCTGCTGTTTTGGGCTATGCTTTGGTGTCGGCTACTCTCACCAGAAGTCGCTCTAATTGGCCTGCGGCACCCGTTCAATCTTTGCCTTCTCCCGGCGGCCCGGAAACTAATAATTGAAATCTGGGGAATGGGTAATTAGTCCTTAGTCATTAGTCATTGGGAATGGGTAATTGGGAATGGGTAATTAATAATTGGTAATTAGTAATTTGACGGCTGCCGCAGTCTGTTTTGTAGCAAGTCTAAATCATTTGTAAACGCGATTTTTTTTTTACGAACCGCGAAGGTGCGAAGAGCGCGAAGGAAGAAAGGGGAAGGGAAGAAAAGAGAAGGCAAGTGTTTGTGTGTTTGCTTGACTGATATCAATTCCGGTTGTATCGGAATTAATATAACCCAAAATCAGGACACGGCTTTTAGAGTGTCCCTACCCTGATTTATTGTAGGGAAACGGCACTGCCGTGTCGAAAGCTTGTCATTCCGGCGCACCCGGAATTGATATGATTTAGTTCCCGGTAGGGACACTCCAAAAGCTGTGTCCCTACACTTCACAAACATGGGATAGGCTGTATATGATTTGATTTTAAGTTTGGAGCGGTATTGCTGAGGGAGCGGATAGCAATCTCAAGTCATAATTTGTCTCGCCTTGAAATTGAGAAACGCGGACGAAATAAGTGCCCGCAGGCAAGGCTCCTTGGCTGACAATTGTTTCGGAAGCCGTGCCTAAATTGTTAGATGATGCAATAATATCGTCTAATCCAACTGCGCCGTTACCATTGAGATCCTGGATTAATTCTACGTCAACATCTGCACTCAAACCGTCAACAGTTACACTGAAAAGGCTCGGAGTATTGAGGATGAAACTGTAAATGTCGGCTGGTTCCGCAGCGTTTACAAAATCGCTGGCAGTTTGAATGTCTGTGAGAATTCCCAGGCTTTTTGCTGAGTTTAAATCGTCGGCGGGAGCGGGGAGAGTGCTCAACAATCCTTCTTGTTGACCGAATTGAATGTAATGGTCGATCGCGCTTTTAACTGCGCCGCTGCTGACTGCGCCTGCTATCACCGGATATCTTTCTAGATAAAAGCTCGGATCGAAGAAAACGCTGGGTTTGCGGTTTTCTAGTTGGCCGACTCTCAAGTAATGCTCAAATGCGGTAAATTGATTTGTTTGGACTGCTGCTTGAACGTCGGGATGGCTGGTGAGATAAAAATTCACATCGAATAAAGGGTTTGGGCTGCGCACTTCAAATTGACCGAATCTGATAAAATGGTCTGCGCCTGAAAATCCGTTTTGCTCGGCTGATACCGCTACATCTGTATTCGTGTCTAAATAATAGCTGGCGTCGAACAGCGCATTCGGGTCGCGATTTTCAAATTTGCCAATTTTTCGGTAGTGATCGAAGGGACTCGATACCGTCCCTCTGGCAACTTGTACGGCGACATCTGGGTTGTTTTCGAGATAAAATTTGCTGTCGAACAGTGTTCTGAGGGTTAGCATTATAAAAAAAATCTCTCTGTACTTTAGTCTGGAAAGTGCATAATCAAATTCGATCGAGAATCCAGTTTACATCAAAATTTTGTGAGGGTGTCTCAATTATGGCTAAATCTGCACTGATGGCAATGCTGCGCCGCGCTGCTAGTATTGCCCAGAAATCAAGGGAAACGGGCATTCCGGCTGATGAATTGTTGGGGATGCTGAGCTCGCGCACTCCCAATTTTCCCAATTCTCCCATATCTCGGCGCGACTTGCTGCACGGGGGTTTGGCTGCTGCGGGGGCTGTTGCTGCTGCGACTTTTACGCGGGAGGGAGGGGGCGCTTTTGCTCAAGCGCGCGGACGATCGCCCATTTTGATTGTGGGCGCTGGGATTGCGGGTTTGACGGCGGGCTATCGCTTGCGTCAGGGGGGCGTGCGCGCCGATATCATCGAGGCAACTAACCGCGTGGGGGGGCGGATACGCACTATTCCCAGGGTGGCTGGAACGCAAATTTATGCGGATGTGGGAGGAGAATTTATTGATACCGGTCACACTACTTTGATCTCGCTGGCGACGGAATTGGGTTTGCGGGCGATCGACTTAGCCCAAGTGCAGAGTGGATTTGTGAAAGATACTTTTTTCTTTGACAGACGGCGAGTTTCTCTTCAGCAAATAATCGCAGATTTTGGGCCGCTTGCTGGTAAAATTACTGCTGATTTGGAGGCGATCGGTGATGAAATTAGCTATCAAGATTTTACGGAAGCAGCGGAAAGATTGGACAATCTTTCGATCGCTGAATATGTAGACCAAGCTGATACTAGCACTATTGTCCGGCAGTTGCTCCGCATTGCTTACACGACAGAATACGGTCGAGATCCCGAGGAACAGTCGGCGTTAAATCTGCTGTTTTTAATCGGTTCTGAATCTGACAGTTTTGAGTTGTACGGCGACAGCGACGAGCGCTATCAAATTGATGGCGGTAACAGTCAAATTGTCAACAGTTTAGCCGATCGATTGTCTGGTTCGATCGAGACGGGGACTGTTTTGGAAGCGATTACTTTTTTGCCGGATGGGCGCTATCGGGTAAATTTGCGATCGGGACAAAGCGCCTTCGAGCGTATTTACGAACGGGTTTTGCTAACTTTACCGTTCAGCACTCTGCGAGATGTTCGGATTAACGTGCCTTTGCCGCAACCGAAGCGCAGGGCGATCGAGCAATTGGGTTACGGTACTAATTCTAAGTTAGTTACCGGCTACCGCAGCCGCATTTGGCGGGAAACTTACCGATCGACTGCTTCTGTTTTTACAGACTTAGGCTTTCAAAATAGCTGGGAAGCTACGCCTTTTGCTCCTACTGCTAACGGTTTAGTTACTAATTTTACAGGAGGAAAGCAGGGTTTGTCGATCGGTGCGGGAACTCCCGAAGACCAAGCCCAAAGATTTTTGAACCAATTTGAAAGAGTTTTTCCCGGAGTGAGAAATTTGCGAACCGGCAAAGCTGTCCGAGCTTTTTGGCCGGGAGAACGCTTTGCAAAAGGTTCTTATTCCTGCTATTTAGTCGGACAGTGGACGCAAATGTACGGCGTAGAAGGCGAACGATTTGGCAATTTATATTTTGCCGGAGAACACACTTCGCTGGAAAATCAAGGTTACATGGAAGGCGGCTGCGAAACTGGACAAAGGGCGGCTGTTGAAATTTTGCAAGATTTGGGTTTAATAGCTTCTGCTGATGCTGTGAATGCTCGAACTGCGAGCAGTTTGAAAAATCGTCGTCCGAGTCGGAAAGTTCCCGGAGCCCGGAATCTTCGCAATAGGAAGCCGAGTATTAGATAATCTCGTAAGGTGCGCATTTCGCACCCTAGATTAGCCGTAAGGTGCGCATTGCGCACCCTACATATATGGCGTACAACTTATTAAATAATCTCGTCTGGGTTAATTCCCCGATCGCGCAAATACTCAGCCAGTCGATCGGCCCGTTCCCGTTCGCGATCGGCTCTCTGGCGTTCTAGTGCTAACTGTTCTACACCCCACAAAAGCAGATTTCCTGCTTCATCCCACCAGCGCAACCAATAGCCTGTACGCTGTTCTTTCTCCCCTCGCCACGTTCCTAAATACAAACCAAAATCTGCCATCCAGTGACGACCTTCCTCATCGGGAAATTCTAATTCGTAATTGCCATTTTGCAAGCGATACACTTCCAGCAATCCAGTTTCTGGGTCAAAAATGATGTAAGTTGGTACTTGCAGAATTTGTTCGTAAAAAAACCACTTTCCGGGAGGAAAAGTACGTTTGATAGAATATTCGCCGCCGTCTGTTTCCGACAAGAATTCCATCACAATTGTCGGGATTTCTCCTTCCAAGTTTGGCGTGTAACTTCTGCGGTCTATTCTCGACTCTGCGGGCAGTACCGAAGGCACATAAACCCAATCTGGTGCTTTGATAACTAACTCGCCGTTGACAGTAGCGCAAATCCCGAAGTTGCTGGCTATCAGCATTAGCGGCCCGATTAATCCTCTCAGTTCTAAGATTTCTCGCAGTGCTCCAGCAATTAGCGGTTGACCTGTATTCTCCACTGGCTTTTCTTCTAATTGGAAGTCGTCTGGCAACTTCTCCCAAGTTACGATTAGTTCTACCGTTTTTTGTCTTGGGTTATCTTGAGTAACGACCATAACTTTACTTTCAAAAGTTTGATATCTTATCGTAGCACAAGTAAGGTGCGCATTGCGCACCCTACAAGATATGCAGCAGTAGCACAAGTAAGGTGCGCAATGCGCACCCTACAACATATGCAGTAAGGTGCGCATTGCGCACCCTACAAGATATGCAAGCGTACACTTTATCTGAATTATATTGTACAATTAATTTCAAAATATCTCAGTAAAAATATGAAGATTTTACATTTAACAGTAGCTTTATCGAGTTTGCTAATCTCGCCGACATCGGCTCGCCCTTTACTTGCATACTCTACAAATTCCATTGCCCAAAACCCCGAAATTGAAGAACCGTTTTGCTATCTAAAAACTCCCGATGGCAGAATAGTAGACTTGGGCAAGTTGTGCGAGAAACAGCCAGCTTCTGGAAATTCCCAAACTTGCATTCCCGGTTCCAACATTGCGGCAAAAGTATCAATTGCAGCGGCAAATTATGACGGCAACTTTTTGAGCGGTAAAGTGATAAATCAAGGCTGCAAAATAATCAAGAATGTCAAAGTCAATTATGAGGTTTTGGACGAGTCAGGCAATTTAATTGACAGCGGATTTATCGACACTCAACCCGTTACTCTTGCGCCCGGACAGTCGGCCGCCTTTCGGGGCGCAGTTGTCGCTGGGGCTCAGGTACGGGCTACTCATGCCGACGGTCAAGAATGATTGTTGAGATTTGCCCGATCGCTGTTATCATATTTTGGCTCAGATATCTCTATGACTTACGCCATGAGTTACGAACAGATCCCCCTAAATCCCCCTTAACAAGGGGGACTTTGAGTTGTTCCAGTCCCCCC
>JAUBOG010000283.1:0-8559 GCA_036700105.1 Microcoleus occultus BM001215583 | reverse complement strand
ACTGCCGAAATGCTTCGCCCCTACGAAGATATTTGCAAAAATGAGATGCACCCACGAAATTTGTCACAAGAACGGCGAGATAAATTAGAAAACGCAATGCAACAAGAACAAAAGTTGTCAGAAGAACTGCGAGATAAATTAGAAAAACTGCGAGATAAATCAGAAAAACTGGTAGATGAATCAGAAAAATTGTTAGCAATGGCAGAGCAAAAAGCAAAATTGATGATTATTGGTATAACGATAATATTTAGCATTAGTTTGATTGGCGCTATTATTATAATGGGAGTAGCATGGCAACAACTAAACAAACCATAGGAGTTGATAAAATTAGTCGTAGGGTGCGTCGCCACAGAAAATCCCTAACTTGCATATCGACTTTTATAGTAGCGACGCACCTGTGCCTAAAGTTTGGATAGTTTCAGGGCTTCGCATGGGAGGCTAGAAACCGGGTTTCTACGAAATTTTGCGTTTAGTAGCGAGAAATCTACGCAGAAACCCGGTTTCACCCAATCGCAATTATTTTGCTAGGTGCGTCGCTGCTGGAAAAGTCGCTCTTGTTTAGGGATTTATCGCAGGCGACTCACCCTACGACTGGCATATCTTCGGCAATTTCGCTCTACCAGCCGCCAAATGTGCTAACGTACGATCGCCAATCCCCAAATTTTAACTATCGGGAGATAGATAACCGTGTTCCCTCAAGCACCTCCAACTCCCAATTACAAATGGTTTAGCTGCATTTCTAGCACTGTTTTCACTGCCTTGTGCCTGTTGCCCATTTTCAGCGCTGCGGGATACGCCCAAACTCCCCAAAATAGATTAATCAAAATCGGCGTGGTGCAGCGGTTTGGCACCAAAGCCACCGACAAGCTGACGCTGAAAGCATTACCGGGTGACAGCTTAACATTAAGTTACAAAACTCCCCAAGGCACAGAAACCAAAACAACAGCCAGCATCAAGCTAGAAATAGCTAATAAACCTCTGGAAGCGCCATTAGTAGAAGAACGAGTTGTTCTGAGCTCCCACCGCAGTTTTGAGAGTGCGGAAGATAGCGCCAATCAGTGGCGCGCTAAGGGAATTGATGTCGAAATTGCTCAACCTTTGCGCTGGCAAGTTTGGGCGAAAAGAGATACTTATAATTCTCCTTTGGTGCGGCGCTGGCTGTTGCAAAGTCTGCAAGCTCAAGGCCATAAAACTGCTTTTTTGGATTCCAAAGTTTTTCAACAAATACCCCAGGCATTTTGGGTGTTAAACGGCTTTCGTTTCAACCGCAATGAGTTGGATGTCACGGCTGGTAAAAATGTAATTGAGGTATTGGAACAAACTACCCAAGAGGCGACAGCTATCGAACCAGAGAAAGCTATTGTACAAACTCGCCGTTACGGCGGCAGTTTGCGCCTGCAAAAAAATGCTTACGGCACTTATACTTTAGTCAATAATGTGCCGACTGAAACTTATTTGCGGGGTGTGGTTCCTCACGAAATTGGGGCTTTTTCGCCCTACGCTTCGATTGTCGCTCAAACTATTTTGGCGAGAACTTACGCCTTGAGAAATTTGCGCCGGTTTGCTGTGGATAATTACGAGTTGTGCGCTGATGTTAACTGCCAAGTTTATAAGGGTTTGACGGAGGTTTACCCGCAAACTGATAAGGCGATCGCCCAAACGAGCGGTTTGGTTCTAATTTACGAAAATCAGCTAGTAGACGCGCTTTATTCCGCGTCTAGCGGCGGCGTGACAGCACGTTTTGGGGATGTGTGGCACGGTGCGGAACGTCCGTACTTGCGATCGATCGTCGATTCTCCCAAGAACGTCTGGGATTTGACAAAGCAAAGCTTGTCTGACGAAACCAATTTCCGCCGCTTTATGACTCTGAAAGCAGGGTTTAACGAGGAAAAAGAAGAAACGTTTCGCTGGCGCGAACCAGCTTCTCTGACGGCGATTGGTGGATTTCTCAAACAGTATCTTCAGAAGAAACAGCACCCGCTGGCTAATTTGAAAACTGTCACTCAGGTGGAAGTGGTGGAAAGGTCGCCTGCAGGTCGAGTTTTGCAAATGAAGGTACAAACTGACTTGGGACCTATCGATATTGACAAAGACGAAATTCGCAATGCTTTTTACCCGCCGATCAGCACGCTTTTTTACTTAGAACCGATTTACAATGCCGATAAAAGCCTCAACGGTTATGCTTTTGTCGGAGGCGGTTTCGGGCACGGGGTGGGAATGAGCCAAACTGGTTCTTACAATTTAGCTAATTTGGGCTGGAATGGAGCTCGAATTCTGGGGTTTTATTTTCCCGGTGCTGAGGTTGTTCCCCTCAGCGATGGCATTGCATTTTGGCGCGAGTAGTCGATGAGAGTCGGAGTTGGCGATCTCACATCATGGATGGTTGCATCGGAATAATATATTTGGATGATAGCAGTGCGAGCGTCTCGCTCGCGATCTGTAGCCGCGAGCGAGACGCTCGCACGCTCATAATTCCGATGCGACCGGATACGATCTCAGTAGCAGACGGATGGCGGCTTTGTGGCAGTCTTGGACGCAACAACCCGGTTTCTGAACGTAATTGAGCTATTTCAGCTTAATTGCGAAAACCGGAAACCGGGTTGTTTAGCGCATCGCGCCCAGAATCCTTTCTTAGTAGAGGGATTCTTCTTGGTGAGTTTCGATCGTACAATCAGACTTAGGATAGGCGACGCAGGTCAGAACAAATCCGGCCTCGATTTGGTCGTCATCCAAGAAAGATTGGTCAGATTGATCGATTTCGCCAGCAGTAATTTTGCCGGCGCAGGTGGAGCAAGCTCCAGCGCGGCAAGAATACGGGAGGTCTAGTCCTGCTTCTTCGGCAGCATCAAGAATGTAAGTATCGTCATCAACGTCAATGGTCTGGTTAATTCCTTCGGCTTCGCTGATGAGGGTAACTTTGTAAGTTGGCATGCACTATTTCCTCTCAAAAATTCAACTAAATTGATAATTTTTCCTAATGAAACCTTCAGGGCTGTATTAGCTCTGAGGTTAGGTCTTAGGTTGGTTCCCTCTATGATAGTAGGGGATAGAAGCAAGCTTGCAACACTCATTTACAAAAAATTTGAATGGGATTAGTTATAACTTTTTCTAATTTCATCTTGATTGCTTATACCTATCTGGGAATCCGCCGTGTGATACTGTTGCGGCAAGACTTACGCAAAATAACCGGGTTTCTCTGAAAAATCCTGTTTTGAGCCGTACAGCTCAAAAATTCGGTTTTTGGTATGCGGAGGGAGGATAAGGCAGTGCCGTTTCCCTACCGTGATGATATGTCGATCGGCTTTCAGAGGAAGCGACAATGCCGTTTCTCCACCGCGATCGTATGTCGATCGGCTTTCAGAGGAAGCGACAATGCCGTGTCCCTACTTGCTGGAGTTTGTCCCCGCAGCTTAAAATCTGGGCGGTGAAACCCTCGCACTCCGCACCGCAAGTCGGTAACTAGCTAAAATCTCAAATCTCAAATCCTATGACTCAAATTAATACTGGCTTTGGTTTTTCGGTGAATTCTCCAATTCGCGTCGGGATTGTAGGGACTGGTTTTGCTGCTAAGTTGAGAGCCCAGATGCTGGTAGCTGACGGGCGATCGAACTTGGTAGCAGTTGCGGGCCACACCCCGGACAAGACGGCTGCGTTTTGCGAAACATTCGGGGCCGAGGCTGCGGTTTCTTGGCGCAAGCTGGTGGAAAGAGACGATTTGGATTTGGTAATTGTCTGTACGGTGAATCGCGATCACGGGGCGATCGTCCTGGCGGCGCTGGAAAATGACAAGCACGTTGCGGTCGAATATCCTCTATCTTTAGAAGTATCTGAGGGCGAAAGGGCGATCGAGCTTGCCAAACAAAAGCAAAAACTGCTCCACATCGAACACATCGAACTCTTAGGCGGCTTGCATCAAGCCATCAAGGCATCTTTACCCTTAATTGGCAAAGTTTTTTACGCGCGCTACGTGACAATTACATCTGTGCAATCAGTACCTGAGCGCTGGACTTATCAACATTCTCTATTTGGGTTTCCGTTGATTGGTGCAATTTCGCGACTCCACCGATTCACAGATTTGTTTGGGGAAGTGACAAGCGTTAACTGTCAAACCCAATTTTGGGACAGGGGTTCAGATTTCTACAAAGCTTGTTTGTGCAACGCGCAGTTGCGATTTGCTAATGGAGTTTTGGCGGAAGCTGTTTACGGAAAAGGCGAAACTTTTTCGCAGTCGGAAAACGTGTTTACCATTTACGGGGAAGAGGGAACGCTAAATTTTACTCCTGAATCCGGTCAGTTAATTCAGGGCGAAAACAGGCAGACGATCGAAGTGGGAACGCGGCGCGGTTTGTTTGCCAAAGATACGGATATGGTTTTGGAATATTTGTTAAACAATACGCCTTTGTACGTGAATAATGCGAGTAGTTTGTACGCTTTGAAGGTGGCGGATGCTGCGAGGCGATCGAGCGAGAGCCGGCAAAATGTAATTCTCAAGAATGCGTAAGGCTAAGAGGAGACGGCAGTGCCGTTTCCCTACCCCAAAACTATCGCCACCTAAGAGATTTAACCATCCCCCGATTAACCGTGTCCTGATTATGGGTAATATCAATTCCGATGAAGCGCGAAATTATTGATACCATCTACCAAAAGCATCTTACTTAATTTGTAATGCTGATATATCGATTTTGACTTTTTAGGCGATCGATCCAAGCTTGAATTGCCGGAAATCCGGTTAAGTCAAATCCGCCTTCGCCCGCAACGTGCGTGTAAGCAAATAAACCGATGTCAGCAATCGTATAGCGATCGCCTGCAAAAAAGTCATTTTTTTCTAAATGCCGTTCCATCACCCCCAAAGCAGCATAACCCGGTGCTTGTTTTTGTTGGAGTGCTTCTCGATATTCCTCAGCTTTGCCTGTCATGTACCAAAAGCGAGAAGTCGCAATAAAAGGTTCGTGGCTGTACTGTTCAAAAAACAACCACTGCATGACTAAAGCGCGATCGAATCGATCGCTGGGGAAAAACTCTGTTTCTTCGCTTAAATAAAACATAATTGCATTGGATTCAAACAGAAATTTATCCGGTGCTATTTCTAATACCGGAATCCGCCCGTTAGGATTTTTGACTAAAAATTCACGAGTGCGGCTTTCTCCTTTAAGAATATTAATTTCCCGCCGCTCGAAGGGAAGATTGAGCTGAGTTAAAAGCAAGCGGATTTTATAGCAATTGCCAGAGGGAGAATATTCGTAAAGTTTAAACATATTTTTTTTTACCGCAGAGAACACAGAGAGCACAGAGTTGAGAAAGAGAGAAGTTTACAGATTATTGTAGCATTGGCGAGTAAAGTCAGTTTTGCTACATTCAGAAGTAAGATGGTTGAGGCGCTACCTCCTTCGCCCTAAATTAATCCATATTGGAGACTCAATGAAATTAGACGGGAAAGATTCTTACTTAAGTTCGGAAAATATCGGCTTAATTTACGGTTTTTTGGGCGTGGTCGGCTTTAGCTTGACGTTACCTGCAACCAGAGCGGCTGCGCTCGGTTTAGACCCGCTGTTTGTCGGTTTGGGACGCGGATTAGTAGCAGCTATACTAGCAGCATTTACTCTGCGGTTGACTCATCAAACCCTTCCTTCAAAACAGCAATTTCGGAGTTTGTCGGTTGTCGGATTGGGAGTGGTTTTGGGATTTCCGATACTGTCGGCGATCGCCATGCAGCAAGTACCCGCCGCCCACGGTGCTGTGGTGTTGGGATTGTTGCCTTTGGCGACAGCGATAGCGGGGGTGTTGCGGGCTGGCGATCGCCCTGACTTCACTTTTTGGATGGCTAGCATTGTCGGTAGTGCAACTGTTGTCGGTTTTGGAATTATTAGCGGTGCGGGACAGTTACAGCTTGCAGATTTAGCGCTGTTTGGGGCTGTAATTGCTGCTGCTTTTGGCTATGCCGAAGGCGGGAAATTGGCTAAGACTTTAGGTGGGTGGCAAGTTATTTGTTGGGCCTTGGTGATTGTCGCTCCTTTTGAGGTTTTACCGACAATATTTGTGGTTTTAAAACATGGGTTGATTGCGGAGCCGATCGCCTGGTTGGGTTTTGCTTACGTGAGTGTTTTCAGTCAATTTATCGCCTTTTTTGCCTGGTATCACGGGATGGCGCTCGGCGGAGTTGCACGGGTAGGTCAAATTCAGTTGTTGCAACCGTTTTTGACGCTCTTGGCTTCGGCGTTTTTACTTCGTGAAACTCTGGAGCCGATCGCCCTACTGACGGCCTGTTTGGTTGTGGCGAGCGTGGCTGTCGGTAAACAAGCATCAATTAAGCGGGCAGAGGATTTGTGAGGCGATCGAGTATATCTAATGACAGATGTAAAGCGTGGATTATTTCTCTTCAATACTAATAATTAACTCAAGCTTTAAGAAAATAGTAATGTTGTGAAATGAGTTCCAAAGAAATACAGGAGCTGCTACACCCATGAGGAGACAGTCATGCGGGCTGCAGGCACGAAGACCGACCAGCTCGCGATGCCAATGCACTATAGCGCCTTGTAACTAGAAATCGATGCTTTTTGCGAGCAGAATTATAGAGATTATTTTTCTGGAGTCTAACTTTTCGTTAAAACATTCAAATGGCAGAGATCGTACAGACCAATATTCAATCGCAAGATAGAGATAATATGGGCTTAGTTGTGCAAGTATCTAATTGACTGTAAAAGAAACTCAATTTGTTTTTACTATTTTTTTTTCACAAACAATCATCGCGGTGAATAAAATGGAAATGCCCAATAAAATTGACATCAACAAATCTGTGTCCCGCGAGCGGTGGGGTGAATTTTTCGATCAGTTTACTGACGGCAATCGCGGACGGCATATTTCGATCGAGCTCCTCGATCCAGAACTCGGTGATGCAGAACTGATTAAGAATGCACCTCTTCATGCGATTATTTACGATCGCCCCGGCAAAGGAGATGATTTGGTAATTGAAGTAGGTAAAGATGAGGTGAATTACGCTCACACTATCGATTCACCCACAGAAGTTTTAACGGGACAGAACTCAAACGGTGTGATGGTAGCGCTTCGGATTAGCGACGCTGCTGGAACGCAAACATTGATCCAGCTACAAGCTAGTTGAGCTGGTTGAATAATCCTGATTTCAGCAGCGAACTTGAATGCACTTTATCAAAGCGTTATTAGACATCTCCAAAATATAAACTCAAGGGCGGGCTATAAGATCCCATCCCACAAAACAAATTTTCTTGTCGGGTAAACTAGAAATCCCGCCAACCCGGCATAAGCCGGGGTGATTTGTTGGTTGGAGATGTCTATTAGCCCTCTCCAAAAAAAGCCTGTCTCGAACAGGCGACGCCGGCCTGTTGCACAATAAATAGGACTGCGTTGCGACTCTAGAGCGAAATTCTCAACAAATAATCAGGACGCCATCCATGAAAACAAACGCCTACGCAGCCCAAAACCCCACGAATCCACTCGCACCTTTCAACTTTCAGCGCCGCGATGTCGGCGAGCACGATGTGCAGATTGAAATTCTATACTGCGGCGTGTGTCACTCCGACTTGCACACCGCGCGCAACGAATGGCAAAACACCACATACCCTTGTGTGCCCGGCCACGAAATCGTGGGACGTGTTGTAAAAGTTGGCGCCCACGTCAAAAAATTTAAGGAAGGCGACACCGCAGGAGTCGGCTGCATGGTCGATTCCTGCCGCAATTGTGCCAACTGCGAGGAAGACTTGGAACAATTCTGCGAAAACCTGACTTTCACATACAACTCCCCCGACAAACACGTTGGCGGCATGACTTTTGGCGGATACTCTGACAGCATCGTCGTAGATGAAGCGTTTGTGCTGCAAGTTCCGCAGAATTTGGATCTCGCCGCCGTCGCCCCGCTGCTTTGCGCTGGAATCACCACTTATTCTCCATTGCGCCGCCACAATGTTACCGAAGGTCAAAAAGTTGGTGTTGTGGGACTCGGCGGACTGGGACACATGGGGGTGAAATTGGCGAAGGCTTTCGGCGCCCGTGTCGTTGTCTTCACTACCTCGCCGAACAAAGTTGAAGATGCCCTGCGACTCGGAGCAGATGAAGTCGTCAATTCCAAGAACGCGGACGAGATGGAAAAACACCTGAATAGTTTCAATTTCATTCTCGACACTGTATCGGCGCAGCACGACATCAACGCCTACCTGCTTCTATTAAAGCGCGATGGCAACCTCACCCAAGTGGGGGTACCGGCCGAACCGCTTTCCCTGAATGTCGGTAGCTTGATTTTTGGTCGGCGCAGTCTCAGCGGCTCCCTGATTGGCGGCATTAAAGAAACTCAGGAAATGCTGGATTTCTGCGGCAAGCATAACATCACTTCGGATATCGAACTCATCCCGATTCAGAACATAAATCAAGCTTACGATCGCCTGGTCAAGAGCGACGTGAAATATCGCTTCGTTATTGATATGGCATCGTTAAAACAGGTCGGGTAGCTCTGATAAGGTTCGGAATTAATCGCTTTTGTTCTAGTCCAGATCCCCCTAAATCCCCCTTAAGAAGGGGGACTTTGAGTGC
>JAUBOG010000282.1:7172-8595 GCA_036700105.1 Microcoleus occultus BM001215583 | reverse complement strand
GGGGGACAAGAGCCTTCTCAAAGTCCCCCGACCTAAGGGGGATTTAGGGGGATCTCCGGGGAGTTAACACTGTTTACTGAACCGTATTGAACTCTAACTCAGATTTTGATTGCTCATAACTCACACACGCTAACACGATGCACGCCGTAGAAGTCCGAGAAGTTTCCAAAATTTTTAAAAGCGCCCGCAGTCAAGATTTCTTAGCTGTAGACAACATCAACCTGGAAATTTGCGATCGAGAATTCTTTTCTTTACTCGGCCCTTCTGGCTGCGGCAAAACTACAACTTTGCGGACGATCGCAGGTTTTGAAATTCCCACAGCGGGCGAAATTTACATTCACGGCCAAGCGATGCAAAATCGCCCGCCATTTCACCGCCCAGTCAATACGGTATTTCAAAATTATGCTTTATTTCCGCACATGACAGTAGCACAAAATGTCGCTTTTGGGTTGGAAATGGAGAATTTGCCTCAAAAAACAATTCGCGATCGCGTGGCGGAAACTTTAGCATTAGTACAGTTAACGGATGCAGAAAAACGGTATCCCCGCCAACTGTCAGGGGGACAGCAGCAGCGGGTAGCGCTAGCAAGAGCATTAGTCAAACAGCCGTCTGTTTTGCTGTTGGACGAACCTTTAGGAGCGCTGGATTTAAAATTGCGAAAAGAGATGCAATTAGAATTAAAAAAAATGCAGCGCAAATTGGGAATTACCTTTATTTATGTAACTCACGACCAAGAAGAAGCGCTCACAATGTCGGACAGAATTGCAGTGATGCAGGGAGGAAAACTGCAACAAGTCGGGACACCTGTTGATATTTATGAATATCCTAAAACGCGGTTTGTGGCGGATTTTATTGGCGACAGCAATTTTTTAACCGGGCGAGTAGTAGAAAAGCAACAGGGTCAAATAATCGTGTTGGTTGACCAGCAATTGCCCGTGTTAGTGACGACAGCAGAAGATTTGCCGGCTGGGAAAGTTGTTACCCTGGTGTTGCGGCCGGAAAAAGCTGCTATTTATGCGGCTGATTGCGATGTTGAAAATAGCTGGCCCGGAACAGTGGAAGAGGCTATTTATATTGGCACTGATACGCGCTATACGGTGCGTTTGACGGCTAAAAGCTCGATCGCCCTTCGCCGGCAAAACTTGCACAGAGATGACTTGCAGCGGCACGCAGTCGGAGACAGCGTTCGAGTTGTCGTGCCACCGGAAAGTATCTGCATTTGTTGAACCTCATATCTTGCAGCACTGTCAAGAACAGGCATCTTGCCTGTTCCTAAACAAGAATAGTGCAACATTTCAGTTGAAACGTTCTGCTTAATTCGCCCTCATTTACTGCGGCGACGGCGAGGGAATTTCCGCTTCAGGTAAAGGAATTTCCGCAGGAGTTGATTCTGGCGACGGCGACGGAATTTCCGCAGGAGTTG
>JAUBOG010000282.1:0-7072 GCA_036700105.1 Microcoleus occultus BM001215583 | reverse complement strand
GCAGGAGTTGATTCTGGCGACGGCGACGGAATTTCCGCAGGAGTTGATTCTGGCGTCGGCGACGGAATCTCGGCACCGGGCGAGGGAATTTCCGCAGGAGTCGGGGCGGTAGTTTCCGGCGGTGGGGGAAGTTGTTCGGGTACGGGCTGGGGGCTTTGGAGGCTTTGCACCCACAAACCTAAACCGCCGCCCGCTAACATCAGCGCCAACAGCCCCAGCAAAGGCAGCAAAACCTTGGACTTCGGTTGGCCAACTGGTTCCGGGGCTGGGGGAGTGTCGGGGTACAGCAACTGTTTGGACGATTCTGAAAGCTGAGATTCTGGAATCCTCCCGGACTTTTGCAAAGACGCTGGGAGGGACATCGGCAAAGAAACCGAGGCCAATGACACCGGCGCTGACGCTGGCGCAGACGCTGGCGCAGCCCCCGAATCAAACAGTACCAATCTCTCCGGCGACATCCGACAGTGAGTCGCCACCACTGAGGTATTGTCGTAACCGTTTTTCTCGTTGGCGAGGCGAATCCAAGACTGCACTGCGGCTTCCAAAGACATTCTGCCTTCTAAAACCGGAGGGCCGTAATTTTGCCAAGACTGTTCTACCCAGTCGTTGTCCGTCAAACCGTCGGAACACAGCAGCAGCAAGCCTTCCTCTTCGACAATAAATCGCTGGATTGTCGGGCGCAGGAAATCGCCGTCCCGCGTGCCCAAAGCTTGAGTCAGGGCTCCTGCATCCGATCGCAATTGAGTCTCCCAGTATAAACTGTGTCCTAACTGCACTTCCCTGGACGCTACATCGTCATCCACAGTCAGCCGCTGACAGTAATCTTTGCCAATCCAATAAGCGCGGCTGTCTCCAACATTAACTAAATAAAGTTCGTGGCTGTTATTCGGCGGCAAATCATCGGAAATTTTCACTTTTTGAGGCAACTGGAGGGCCATCACCAAAGTCGTCCCCATCCGTTCCCGCAGCTCTTTTCCCTGCTCGTTATTTTGAGCGGAAATCACATTATTGACCACTCTGACTATTTCTGCGAGTTGCTTGATTACCGTTGCTGGCGCCATCAGCTCTTGCTGTTCGGCTATTTCGGCGAGCAAATTTTGGATTAAAGCTTTCAGAGACTGCACGGCTAATTGACTGGCAACTTCTCCTCCTTCGTGCCCTCCAACTCCGTCGCAAACCATTGTCAAGTAAGGAATTAGTTTGTCGCCCCCCGAAATTTTGCTCGATTTAAAATCAGCCGCAATCGGATAGCAACTGTCTTCATTGTGGGAGCGCTGCGGCCCGGTATCAGTGATGCCGACTACTTCTAAATGCAGGGGCAATTTAGCAGCTTCTTCTAACAGTAAATCGTTGAGTTCTAGGGCGAGGGCATCGAAATTCATGCTGCTGCGGCGCATAAACTGACAAATCTCTCCAAGTTTCGACTGCACAGAAGGTTGGGCCGATTCCACCAAACCCGACCACACATCTCCCAAATCCCGCAGCGTAGGTACAAAATTGCCCTTGTGCAGTTCCAGCAGGCGTACCCTCCAGCCTTCCACCCGCAAATTTTCCGGTACCAGCAAACTCGAAGCGACTCCTTGTTCCGACAGCGGCACCCACATTTGGAGCATTTGCCACAGCCAGTAGACTTGGCGCGCGGCGGTTGTCCCAGACCAAGCTTGCAAAATAGAAGGACAGAGGCTGCCGAAATTATCGATCGGCACATTTTCCAGCAGCAGCACTTCGGCCGCTTCCGCTTCGGGCAGGGAACAAAAACCGTATACTTCCGGCGTATGCAAGCGCTGGGGATACAAATGCAGGTAAGGCATAATCGTATCCGGCAGTTGTTCGGGGGCGTTCGGAGGCAGATTTGGACGGCTATCGAGCCAGATTTGGGGGGCGATGACAAAATATCGATCGGCTATTACCCGACCCGCCGGCACTTCCTCGGCGGACGGGCCCACCGCCCGCAAATATCGATAAATTAAAGCGGTTTCGCAAGCTGCACAGTGCCCGCGGCCAAAGGTATTGCGGGGTTCGGGACAGCTAAGATTCGGGCAATAAATGGGTTCGGAGAAACTGCCGATCATATGGGGTAGTTTTTGTAAAAACATTGTTGAAGATATTAGGACTGGCTAGCTCAAGCTCGTGAGGGCCAGAATAAACTGATTTTAGCCCCGATCGCTTTGTTAACGGATTTTGCGCGCCTATTAAATTATGGTTCTCCCTAAGATCGAGCTAAAATTGTAATCTAAGTTACTAAAACTCGGGGTTTGGGTGCGATCGTCTTCGAGAACTTCGCTCGCAGAAGGCAAGGGTGCCTTCGCAGCGACATCAAGCTTACACCGCCGCGTAAATAATCGCGATCGGGCAGACTTGTCGCAAACCGTTACACAGCCAGTTTTTCGCAATTGTTAAATCTCAAATCTAATATCTAAAATAGTATCACCAATTCTTTTTACGATCTTGACTCCAACAATCCTTTGGCTAATATTTGGGGCTTTGCTCTGTTTGGCAGAGCTATTTTTACCCACTGCTTTTGTCGCTTTTATGATGGGACTGAGCGCCTTCGCCGTAGCTGGATGCTCTCTAATTTTACCTTACGTTAATTTACAAATCTTCCTGTGGATGGTATTTTCGACAGTTTTTGTGCTGCTGTCTCGCCGTTTGGTGCCAAAAGGCAAGGTCAGGGCGATCGCCGATTCTCAGGAAGCCAAAACTTTAACAGAAATTCTCCCCGGAGAAACCGGCCGAGTCATTTATGAAGGGAATTCTTGGCAAGCTCGCTGCGAAGACACGAACGCCGCCATCCCCCCCAACCAAAACGTAATTGTCGTAGGACGAAAAGGCACTACTTTGATAGTTTTGCCGGAAAATTTATTGCATTCTTAAACAAAATGCGTCATTTATCGCCGACAATTAGTAGTTAGTCATTAGTCATTAGTCATTAGTCATTGGTTATTAGTCAACAGTTAACAGTTAACAGTCAACAGTCAACATTTATACGAGGCGACCGTGGAACAAATCTTTTTGTTGGTATTTTTAGCATTAGGCGGCTCGGCCCTCGCAGGTTCCGTCAAGATTATCAATCAGGGTAATGAAGCGTTAGTCGAAACTTTAGGTAAATACAGCGGCAAGAAACTCGAACCCGGTTTAAATTTTGTCACGCCGTTTCTCGATCGCGTTGTTTACGAACAAACCATCCGCGAAAAAGTCTTAGATATTCCCCCCCAAGCTTGTATCACGCGCGACAACGTTTCCTTCACCGTTGATGCTGTGGTTTACTGGCGGATTGTGGACTTAGAAAAAGCCTGTTACAAAGTAGAAAATCTCCAGTCAGCAATGGTGAATATGGTGCTGACTCAAATCCGCGCCGAAATGGGTCAACTGGATCTCGAACAAACTTTTACAGCCCGTTCTCAAATTAATGAAATCTTGCTCAGAGATTTAGATATTGTTACCGATCCTTGGGGAGTGAAAGTGACGCGGGTAGAACTGCGCGATATTATCCCATCTAAAACTGTACAGGAATCGATGGAATTGCAGATGGCAGCCGATCGCCGAAAACGGGCGGCAATTCTGACATCCGAAGGCGAACGGGAATCGGCAGTTAACAGCGCCAAAGGTAAAGCCGAAGCGCAAGTTTTGGATGCGGAAGCGCGCCAAAAAGCGACTATTTTGGAGGCGGAAGCTCAACAAAAGGCGATCGTCCTGAAAGCGCAAGCAGAACGCCAAAGTCAGGTTTTGAAAGCTCAAGCTACTTCTGAAGCCTTGCAAATAATCGGCAAAACCCTGCAAAGCGACCCCAATGCGCGGGAAGCTTTACAATTTTTGTTAGCTCAAAACTATCTAGATATGGGCTTAAAAATTGGCACCAGCGACAGCAGCAAAGTGATGTTTATGGACCCGCGCAGCATTCCCGCTACGCTGGAAGGAATGCGATCGATCGTTGGGGAAGGGAGTAATAAAGAGGTGAAAAATGTGTCTTAGTCGGTTAAAAGGGGCGATTGAAATCGCTCCTACAAAAACAAAGTCCGCCTCCGCGGACTAAGAATTAATTCAACCCGCGAAGGCGGGTTTCGTCTGTATAGCAGCGATTTCAATCGCCGAGTAATTAATAACTAATGACTAATGACTAATGACTAATGACTAATGACTAATGACTTCCCTAAGATTCGTGAGCTAAAGTACACCGATCGCACAATCCGAAAAACTCCAAAGTGTGATAGTAAATTTTGAAAGAATGAGATTGTTGCAGTTGGCTTTCTAAATGGTGAACCGGGCATTCGTCAATGGTAATTGACGCGCCGCATTCGAGACAAGTTAAATGATGTTGATCTTGGTGGGCCGCACCGTAGAGAGATTCGCCGCTAGCGAGGGTTCTGACGTGAACTAAGCCCTCCCGCTTTAAACTATCGAGGGAGCGGTAAACGGTTGCTAAGCCCATGCTTTGGTCGCTGTTACGCAGTTCTAAGTAGATATCTTGCGCCGAGAGCGATCGATTCAAAGTCTTGAGCAAGTCTAAAATACGCTCCTGACTGCGGGTGCGGTTGGTTCTCATAATTTTTTGTGTAATCTGCTGGAATCAAATTTGTCCCTGTTTCTAGGCTAGCTCACTTGGGGCCCGGAAAGGGATCTCGTCTTCCCGCCCGCGTTGTAGAATGAGGTGGCCGTAACTTTCCCATCACCTACACATTGCTGTGACTCAAAAATATTTTGCCCAAATCTATGTTACTCTCCGCCCTTCGGTTTTAGACCCGGCGGGCACGGCCGTACAGTCCGGCTTGCAACACATGGGATACGACAATGTTGAGCGCGTGCGAATCGGAAAGTACGTCGAATTGACGCTGACTGCTGCGGGGGAACCCTCCGCGCGCGAACAACTCGATCGCATTTGCGACCAACTTTTGGCCAATCCAGTGATTGAAAACTATCGCGTTGAGTTGACTGAAGTTCCTGTTGCTGTCGAGACAGCGGCTTAAGTGCGATCTTTTTGGTGTGTTTTTAAACCCGGAGACCCCCCTAGCCCCCCTTGGTAAGGGGGGGATAAGAGAATTCTCAAAGTCTGTCTTAAAAACACGATAACTCCACCGGAGACCCCCCCTAACCCCCCTTAGTAAGGGGGGGACAAGAGTGTTCTCAAAGTCTCTGTTAAAGACACAAAAACTCCAACCACTCAAAGTCCCCCTTATTAAGGGGGATTTGGGGGATCTAAACTTCGATACCAACCAAGGTACTATCGGTTTTCTATCTAGTTTCGATCTCCCTGGCGCCCCCCTTAATAAGGGGGGACAAGAGTGTTCACTCTTCACATCGATCTTCTTCCTTCTTCCCTCTTCCTTCATTATTATGAAATTTGGAGTTATTGTTTTTCCCGGTTCAAATTGCGATCGCGATGTGGTGTGGGTAACTCAAGGGTTGCTGCACCAACCGACGCGGATGATTTGGCACGAAGATACCGATATTTCGGATATCGATATCATTGTAATTCCCGGCGGTTTCAGTTACGGAGATTATTTGCGGTGCGGCGCGATCGCCCGTTTTTCTCCAGCGATGAAAGCTACTGCGGAACACGCGAACAAAGGCAAGCTTGTACTCGGCATTTGCAACGGTTTTCAGGTATTGACTGAAGCCGGTTTGCTTCCCGGTGCTCTGGTGCGGAATGCGGGATTGCATTTTATTTGCGATCGCACTTCGTTGAAAGTCGAACGCGGCAACACTCCTTGGACTTCCGCTTATACTTCGGGTGAAATCATCGATTTGCCGATCGCCCACGGGGAAGGCAACTATTACGCCGATGCCGATACTTTAGCCGAACTAGAAGATAAGGGTCAAGTGTTGTTTCGCTACTGCACGGAAGCCGGCGAAATTAACAGTGCTGGGAATCCCAACGGCTCGTTAAATAACATTGCAGGCATTTGCAATCGAGCGGGCAATGTGTTAGGAATGATGCCGCATCCAGAACGGGCATCCGATCCGATGCTGGGCGAAACTGATGGGATGAAATTGTTTCAAGGATTGCTGATGGCAACTGTTGCTGCAATTTTATAGATAAACAGGCTCTCCGGCCTGTTTCACAGTAGATACTGTAGGGTGCGTCGCGAGCTCTTGTATGGACACGGCAATGCCGTGTCCCTACGGGGATATTAGCAGCAATGCACCCTACAAAATTAAAAATGCTAAAATGAATTCAAAGTCAATACATCGGAAAAAAGTCCTATGCCTTCACCCTTTCCTGGAATGGACCCCTACTTAGAACACCCCGATTTCTGGCAGGAAACTCACAATCGATTGATTATCGCGATCGCTGATACCATCATGCCTCAAATTCGTCCTAAATATGAGGTGGCAATTGACAAACGCATCTATGAAATTACTGACCCCAATGACATTAACAGCGACTCCCTTTTAGTCGGTATCCCCGATGTCGCGATTAAGCGTCAATCTAATAACCAGAATATTCCTACAGGTTCAGTTGCCACTTTAACTATAACACTTCCAACTACCGTCAAAGTGCCTGCTCCTGTAAAAATCACACAAACTTATCTAGAAGTGCGAGAAATGACAACCAAACAAGTTGTCACCGCAATTGAAATTCTTTCTCCCGTCAACAAACGTAATGGAGAAGGCAGAATTACTTATCTCAAAAAACGCCAGAGTATTTTAGGCAGCTCAACCAATTTAGTAGAAATTGACTTGCTGCGAAAATGGGAATCTATGCCCATCCTTAATAATTCTATTCAAAGCGACTATCGGATTTTAGTCAGTCCCAGCAATCGCCGTCCGTTTGCCGAACTTTATGCTTTTAATCTCCGCGATTCTCTGCCTATATTTCCACTTCCCTTGCGCGAGGAAGATGTAGAACCTATTGTTAATTTACCAGAAATATTTGCAGGTATTTACGATCGCGCCGGCTATGACTATCGCATCGATTACGATCGAGAACCCGTACCATCTCTACCCGAAGAAGACCAGGTTTGGGCGACCCAACTTTTGCAACAAAAAGAACTTCCAGATAAGTAGTTATATTGTCAGCAACAGGCAAGATGCCTGTTCCACAAGAAATTTACTGTTTGTGGAACAGGCATCT
>JAUBOG010000281.1:0-8597 GCA_036700105.1 Microcoleus occultus BM001215583 | reverse complement strand
ATTTCTTACTCCCTCCCCGCGAGTTCGGGGAGGGTTGGGGTGGGGCAAAAAACTTTACGACTCATCTAGGACTGCTATATCAACTGTCAACTGTCAAGCAGTCCGCAAACGTTCAATATCCCGGATCGGCGGCGCACCAAACATCCGGGAATATTCGCGACTGAACTGCGAGGGACTTTCATAACCCACCTGATAAGCTGCATTAGCTGCATCAGAGTTTTCGGCAAGCATCAGACGACGCGCTTCTAATAGTCTTAATTGCTTTTGATATTGCAACGGACTCATCGATGTAACTTCCTTGAAATGGTGATGGAAAGATGAAGGAGACATACTAGCTTGTGCTGCCAGATGTTCAACCCGCATCGGTTGTGCAAAATCAGTTTTAATCAGTTTAAGAACCTCAGAGATGCGCTGCATATTGCTACCAGATGTCGCGATTTGGCGGACTGCTTCGCCTTGTTCACCTATTAAAAGACGATAATAGATTTCGCGGATAATCATCGGTGCCAGCATCGGAATATCCTGCGGCGTATCCAAAAGTCGTGTCAGTCTGAGGGCGCAATCGAGCAATGAAGTATCGGCATTGCTGACAAACAAACCTCTGACACAGTTTTCTTTCTTACTCGCGATCGCACTGGTGTGAGCCGTGATAATATCGCAGAGTTGGCGCGGATCTAAACTCAGCTTAAATCCTAAATACGGCTTGTCTGGAGTAGCCTCTACAACAAATCCGCTCAGAGGCAAATCAACCGAAACAACAAGATATTGAGACGCGCCATAATGATAGGTTTCCTCACCCAGCAACGCTTTCTTTTTGCCCTGAACCAGGATGGCGAGTATAGGTTGATAAACACCGTGTAATGCTACGGAAGCAGCAGATTCTCGCTGAAATTCGAGCTTGTCTATATCTGTTTTATGAAAACCGTTACCTTTGCCGTCAGTGTGACGAGTTACTAATGTTGCCAATTCTTGACACTGATTTGCGATCCTCTTCGAGGGCTTCGCTAAGGCATCTTGGTTGATTATTTGGTTGGGCATTTCAATCACCATGCTAGTTTTTGATTGATTTAACCATTCTCTTTTGCATTATAGACGATCGCGATCGGCTCATAAAACCTGGGTTTGGAGGATTAGGCAATAAACTGCGAGGTCTGTGTATTTAAGATTCTTGTTGTTACTCGTACTATGAACACATCTGAATAAAACAGTCAAAGGATAAGGCAATGACCAAAGACCAGACAAAAATCGCATTGGTAACGGGAGCAAGCAGAGGGCTGGGCAAAAATACCGCGTTGAGTCTTGCCAAAAAGGGAGTTGATGCGATCGTGACTTATCACAATAGTTCGGAAGAAGCCAAAAGCGTTGTATCTGCGATCGCGTCCATCGGGGCTAAAGCCGTTGCACTGCAACTGGATACTTCCAATACTAAAACCTTTGACGGTTTTGTCGAACAAGTCAAGCAGTCACTGCAAGATAAATGGCAGACAGAGCATTTTGATTTCCTGGTTAATAATGCTGGTGTTGGAATTCACGCATCTTTTGCCGATACGACTGAAGATGATTTCGATCGCTTGATGAATGTTCATGTGAAGGGCGTTTTCTTCCTGACGCAGAAACTTCTCCCACTGATAAATGATGGAGGACGGATCGTGAATATTTCGTCAGGACTTACTCGTTTTACCCTGCCGGGATATGCAGCTTATGCCAGCACGAAAGGAGCAGTAGAAGTTTTGACCCGATACATGGCTAAGGAATTGGGTTCGAGACAGATTGCCGTAAATGTGGTAGCTCCGGGCGCAATTGAAACGGATTTCAATGGCGGTGCTGTGCGTGACAATCCCGATATTAATAACTTTATCGCCTCGCAAACCGCCCTGGGTCGGGTCGGTGTGACCGATGATATCGGAGGTGCGATCGCTTCTTTGCTATCGGCAGAAAACCGATGGGTGAATGCACAGAGAATCGAAGTCTCTGGCGGTCAATTTATCTAATTTGAACTAACCTCAATAGAAGACAAATCATGAAGGAAAAAATTTTAGCTTTAACCGTAGGGGGAGTTTTAGCTTTAACCATAGCGGGAGCAGTTTTTATTGCTTCACCTATGGAAGCGCAAAAAACAGTTCCCCAACCTGCTGAAACAATGACACGCCAAGAACGAGGCGAAAAAGTTCTGAATAGTTTGTCCGGTGGAAAAGGTTTGCCACCGCATTTTGTTCAGCTTCAAAAAGATTTCCCAGAACTTGCCGACATGACGCTCAAATATTCCCTAGGTGATATCTGGGGTCGTGAGGTACTGGATAATAAAACCCGCCAGTTAGTTGCTCTTGCCGGGTTTGCTGCACAAGGCACTATGCCACAATTCAAAGTTCATGCTCAATATGCTTTGAATTATGGTGCTACGCCAGAAGAACTGATGGAAGTTATTTATATTACCACAGTGACATCCGGCTCACCCCGCGCCTTGATTGCGGCAGGAACTCTCAAAGAGCTATTCCAAGAAAACCAAATCAAATTCCCAATAACATCACAAAAATAGGAGGTTTCAATGTCTAACTTAAATGGAAAGGTCGTTATCATCACTGGAGCAAGTAGTGGCATCGGTGAAGCCACTGCTAGATTGCTTGCGAAAAACGGCGCAAAAGTTGTTTTGGGTGCACGTAGGATCGATCGCCTACAACTCATCGTAAAGGACATTCGCGCTCTTGGTGGAATAGCTGAATACCAGGCGCTGGATGTGACGCAGCGCAGTCAACTGGAGGATATCGTCAAATTTGCCCAAAATAAGTTCGATCGCGTGGATGTCCTAATTAACAATGCTGGCGTCATGCCGCTATCCGCCCTCGACCAATTGAAAGTTGAGGAATGGGATCGCACGATCGATGTCAATATCAAAGGTGTTTTGTATGGTATCGCGGCGGCACTTCCTGTCATGAAAGCACAAAAATCGGGACAGATTATCAATATTTCCTCGATCGGCGGACACGCAGTTTCTCCGACTGCTGCGGTTTACTGCGCGACTAAATTTGCGGTTGGTGCAATCTCTGAGGGATTGAGACAAGAAGTTGGCGGCGATATTCGGGTGACTGTGATTTCTCCAGGAGTAACAGAGTCTGAGTTAGCCGACAGCATCAGCGATGAAGCTGCAAGGAAGGGAATGCAAGAATTCCGCAGATTATCTATTCCGGCTGAGGCGATCGCCCGATCGATCTTATTTGCGATCGACCAACCCGATGATGTTGATATTAGCGAAATCATCGTCAGACCCACCGCTAGCCCTTACTAATCAACAAAGAATAGGTAACTAAAATCAAATTTGTTCAACCATTTATGACGAGGTATTTAGCGATGAATTTTCTAGGTAAAACCCAAGAGCAATATACGGCGAGTCAAGCTTTTGCTGCTCATCTGGCACTGATTGGCAAAGATATCCAAGCTTGGGTTAATTTATTTGCCGAAGATGCAGTCATTGAATTTCCCTATGCTTCTGCTCTCGGTTCAGCAGAACGATTAGAAGGCAAATCAGCCCTCTACAACTACATGAAAGATGTGCCAGCACAAATGCAAAATTTGATTTTCACGAATGTTCGCGAATATCAAACTTCAAACCCTAATCTTCTCTTGGCTGAGGTGCATGGGGAAGCCGTAATTGCCGCCACAGGTTGCCACTATCAGCAAGATTATGTGATGCGACTGGAAATCAAGGATGGAAAGATTGTCCACTATCGCGAATACTGGAACCCGATTCCCGCGATTGAGGCATGGGGCGGCAGCCAAAATTTACGCCAATCTTTCAATGCAGAGTAATAGACTTCTCCCAAAAAGCCAGTTTTGAACAGGCATCCTGCCTGTTCCACAAAAATCATGAAAAATGCCTAATAATTTGCTAATTTTTTGGGCAGCACACTAATAGGAAATAGAGGATAAATATGAAAATTGTAATTGCATCTGCATCCGGCAATATTGGACGGCGTACTGCTGAGAAAGTGATACAAGCTGGAGTCGAAACTATTCTCTTAGCAAGACATCCAGAGAAGTTGGCAGATTTAGTCGATCGAGGTGCTACGGTGAAACTAATTAGCAGCGATGACAGCCAAGGGTTAATTGAAGCAACGCAAAATGCAGATGCTTTGTTTTGGCTGACTCCACCGAAACTTGATACACCAAGCTTGTATGACTGGTACATTCAGACAGCGATGGCTGGCGCAAACGCCGTGCGTGAAAATGGCATCAAGCGAGTTGTCAACATTTCCAGCATTGGCGCGGGTGCAGAACCAAATTTGGGTACAGTTTCATTCAGTGGAAATGTTGAATCGATCTTCAATCAAACTACAGCAAATGTGCTGCATCTGCGTCCGGGCTATTTCATGGAGAATTTCCTGGCTCAAGTCGAGTCTATCGGGCGCGATCGCACCGTATACTTCCCCTATGCCAGCGATCGCGATATTCCCTGGATTAGTACCGACGATATTGGTGATGAGGCTGCAAAATATCTACTCGATGATAGTTGGGCTGGTAAGTGGACTCGCAATCTGATGGGACCTGAAAATTTAACCCCCTTGCAAACAACTGCTATCCTTTCACAAGTCCTCGATCGCCCGATCGCATATGTTCAAGTTACAATTGAATCGATCCAGCAGCAACTTGCATCGATGGGAGCAACGCCTGATGTACAAAAAGAGTTGGGGAATCTGTTTCGCGCCCTAGGCGATCCTGACGGAATTTACGCGACAGCAAGAACACCTGAAGCAGTCACACCCACGACGTTTGAGAAATTTGCAAGCAACAAACTACTGCCAATAATCTGCTGAATGCGATCACCAATACCGTTTGTGTTAAAGAACGAATCTTCATCTGTTCACTATCAATCCTTGGCGACAATGAAAACTATGCAAGCTTTAAACAAACTCAGAAAATCCTTTAAAATTTAGAAGCGATCGCGTCATACATCGACATTTCAATAATTAGCCTAACGAATTGCTTTATCATGCAAAATCCAGAATCATCCATTGTTTTTGACCGAGAACGTGCTTCTTCCTACGACCAAAGAACGGCTAAAATAGCACCACTGCGCGACGCACTTCATCTGCTGATTCGGATCGTACTTTCCGAACTACCCGCAAATGCCCGTATTCTTTGTGTCGGTGCGGGAACTGGTTCAGAATTGATTTACCTCGCCCAAACCTTTCCCCAGTGGCAGTTTACCGCCTTAGAGCCTGCGGCACCGATGCTTGATATCTGTCGCCAGCGTGCAGCAGAA
This sequence comes from Microcoleus occultus BM001215583, assembly GCA_036700105.1. GTDB lineage: Bacteria > Cyanobacteriota > Cyanobacteriia > Cyanobacteriales > Microcoleaceae > Microcoleus. The sequence goes on along the minus strand of JAUBOG010000281.1, from coordinate 3,340 downwards.
ATTGGTATAGCATCACGCTGCACCTTTCATGAAGGTTATCTCGATTCACTACCCCCCTCGCAATCCTTCGATGCGGCGACTTGTCTTCTAGTTTCTCACTTCATTATGCAGCCGCAAGATCGGCGCAATTTTTTCAGTCAAATTGCTTCACGACTTCGCCCTAATGGATATTTGGTGAGTTCTGATGTGGTTTCCGATATGTCAACTTCAGCCTACCAAAGTCTGCTTGAGGTTTGGTTGCGGATGCTGCGGTATGCTGAAATACCTACTGAGGAAGTTGAAAAGTTTCGTGCTTCTTATGGTCGAGATGTTGCTGTACTACCACCATTTGAAGTCGAATCAATAATTGCATCAAGTGGTTTTAATACGCCTGTACTTTTTTTCCAATCCCTATTAATTCATGCCTGGTATGCTAAAAAAATACCAGATATATTAGCAAATGAATACAGATGAACGTCGCTGGAATTTCATCTGCTTTTATCTCTAGTATTCATCTGCGGTTCAAAAAAAATACCCAATCAATTTAGGATAAATTCGCTAGTTAGATTTCGCCATCTCTCTCACCCAACTGCGGAAATTATCCTCCGCTTCTACCTCATCTAACTGCGCTGCTGCCAAAAATTCGTAGAGCTTTTCCTTGGGGAGAATTGGAAAAGTGGGGCTGACAGATACTTCCAAATACTTAGAGTTTTCTAGCTGATAAATTCGCCATTCTCTACCGTTGTACCGCCAAAACTCCGGTACTCCCATACTGGCATAGAGAGCTGGCTTATCAATATCAGTATGGGTGATATCTACTTCTACGACTAAATCGGGTGGCGGATCTGTTTCTATATCTACTGTGCGGCCGGCTACGAGGGGCTGATTTTGGATGTAATAGGCATTGTCTGGTTCTGCGCCGCGTTCTAAGTCCGATCGATCTAAAGTTGTCGAACCCATTGTTTTAATCTTCAAGCCTAGCTCTTTTACTAAAATCCAAATCAGTCGTTCGATTAAGCATCTCGAAAATTCGTGTTCTTCTAAAGGCATGGTAATTTCTAAAATTCCTCGATCGAATGTCAATCTAGCGGCTCGGTTATCGCCCAAAATATCGAGCAGTTGTTGGTAGCCCTGCCAAGTAATATTTCTCAACAATACTCGCTTTTCGCCTACGAGTAACGGTGGTGCGATCGGCGCAACAGAAATCATATTTTTACTTCCAGCTATGATATTTTTAGGATAACATAAGGAACAGGCAAGATGCCTGTTTCACAACTCACAAGTTATTATTGAACAGGCAAGATGCCTGTTCCACAACTCACAGATTGTTGATTGTGGAACAGGCATCTTGCCTGTTCCTAAAAATAGTCAACAAATGCTATTTACTCCGCTCTCTTCTCTGCCGCAAAATAAATTCAGCTAGCGCTAAATCAACGGGTGTTGTGACTTTCAAATTCGTCTCTTCTCCCTCCACAATTTGTACTGGTAAACCGCATTTTTCAAACAAAGCCGCATCGTCGGTAACTTCCCAACCCTTCTCTCGCCCAAGGGCGTGACACTTTTTCAATAATTGCACTTCAAATCCTTGGGGAGTCTGAGCCGCCCACAAATTGCTTCTTTCCGGTGTTTCTCGGACGATCCGACGCTCATCTACCACCTTAATCGTATCCTTGACCGGGACGGCGACAATCAAGCCCGGACAGCTCAAAAGTGCGTTAGCGGATCGATCGAACAATTCAGCAGTTGCCAAGCATCGGGCGCCGTCGTGTATCAACACTCGATCGGCATTTGCAGGCAAAGCCTGCAAACCGTTGTAAACTGACTCTTGTCTGGTTGCGCCACCTTGAATCAGTTCGATCGGCTTTTTAGGACATAAATCGCCGATAATCGCTTCAAAATCGGGAAAATCCGACCGCTGGCCCATAATCCCGATCCAGCTAATCTGCCGCGAAGCCTCAGCCTCCGCCAAAGTCCAACTCAGCAAAGGTTTTCCCAGCAAAGTCAGCAGCAGTTTGTTCCGCTGACTCCCCATCCGCCGCCCCGAACCCGCCGCCGGAATTAATAAGTGCATTAACTAACCCTTTTTAAGCCAACTAGGTATATATTAAGAGCGTCCTGTACTTTTGAGTCAGTTGTTTTGCTGTCAGCCAGTAGATTTTAAGGTCTAGAAATACTATAAACTGATAGCTGAGAGCCGATCTCACAGAGCTACCCCGATCCATAATAGCCCGATCGTTTATGATGCGAATACTAGCACTTGTCCCTGGCGGGATTGGCGACCAAATTTTATTTTTCCCGACTCTTGATGACCTCAAGCAGTCTTATCCAGAAGCGCAGATTGATGTCATCGTCGAACCGAGGGCAAAAGGTGCTTACCGAGTCTGCAAGTCTGTTAAAGAAGTCTTAACTTACAATTTCAAAGACCGCAACGCGATGGCGGATTGGGGTAATTTGCTGGGTGTAATTCGCGATCGCGAATACGAGGCAGTGATTTCCCTCGGCCAGCGGTGGACTGTAGGACTTTTGCTGTGGCTGACAGGTATTCCGCAAAGAGTTGGGTATTCGGGAACCAACGGCGCTCGATTTCTCACGAATCCCGTACCGCTGAAAACTGACCAGTATGCAGCTTCAATGTACCACGATTTGCTGCAAGGATTCAACATTAACAATCCAACTCCGGCGATCGCCATTAATGTACCGAAAATGGACATTCAGTGGGCGGAAGCCGAACAGCAGAGGTTGGGAATTAAAGAAAGCGGTTACATTTTAATTCACGGCGGTTCCAGTCAGTTAGCTGTGTCTAAAGGTATTGACAAAATTTACCCGATCGGCTATTGGCAGAAAATAATAGAAGACTGTCAGCAGCGCCAGCCAAATTTACCGGTGGTGATTGTTAAAGGGCCGGAAGATGCTAGTTTTGTGAGCGAACTAATCAAGCTGTGTCCGAACGTAAAAGTGACATCGCCGGATGATGTCGGCAAGTTAGCCGCGACAATTGCTGCTGCTAATTTGATGATGTGTACCGACAGCGCGCCGATGCACTTGGCCGTAGCGGTTCAAACTTATACAATCGCCTTGTTCGGCCCGACAGACCCGGCGAAATTGCTGCCAAAGGGCGATCGATTTTTGGGGATTAAATCTCCTACTGGCAAAATGGCGGACATCTCTCCTCAAGAGGTTTTAAAGAAAGTTTGGGGCGGCTAAAAACTCGGATATCTTCCGTAGGGACGCGGCGCCGTGCCCATTAGTGTCAACTTAACGTTAAAGGTATTACCAGTCTACTGTCTGACGATCAAGCCCAGATCCCCCCTAGCCCCCCTTAAGAAGGGGGGGACATGAAGCACTCAAAGTCCCCCGACCT
>JAUBOG010000280.1:0-8667 GCA_036700105.1 Microcoleus occultus BM001215583 | reverse complement strand
ACTCCGTTCCGATCGCAATCTGCCGACCTGAGTAAGGGCTTCAAACCCTTGCCCCTTGGCGTGAACTGCTTTGGGTCCCAAACTCCGGGCGACAAATCTGACTCGCCCTCCAACGGCGGGCGCGGGAAGAAATTCCTGCGTGCAGCGAGCCGAAATCTCCCCCTCCCGCCCAGGGCTGTTTCATTCTCACCCAAAAATTTAAATCAGGGGGAGAGAGGGGGAGAGGGATGACTCAAGAGCTTCGGAAATTCATCATCCCATCACCCCATCACCCCATCACCCCATCTCCCTCTCTCCCTCAGACCCCGATCGACAGAGAATGAAACAGAAGAACCCTGCCGCCGGAGAAAAAGAAAGCAGCCGCAGAATTTGAGAGCAGTTGCAGCCGATCGAAGCCCGAATTTTGTGCAGAAGTACCGGCTAACATAATATAGGCAATAGGAGCGATCGGAAGGCAAAAGTTTAATTTACCATTGTCGTAAAATATTCGTAAATTATTGACGGACGTAGCATTCAGATTATTCTATCTATCGGCCTGCTGCCCGATTCGAGTCTTTTTTCGATCGCGTTTTTCCCCAGCCGCATTCCCAGAGGTTCCGCCCTTGAATTCTCAGAAGTACAAAATTCAAGCACTGATTGCTGAGATTGACGAGGTACTCAGCAAGCCCGCCCCCCGCTTGCCTTGGACGGGTTCGATCGATACAGTCCACCAACGCCAACTTTTAGAGCGAGTTCGCGCTTATCTGGCTTCTTTCGACTCAAAGGCAGCCGCCAGCAAGGGGCCCGCCATCCCAAATGTCCGCCCGCAACCAGTTCCAGTTCCCAAAGTGCCACTGCCCGCCCCTCGTCCCTCGGCAGCAGACCAAATCATGCTGGCGGTAACTGGAGAAATCAACCACCTGCGATCGAGCCTGACGGAACCGCTCCAACAAGACATAGAAGCTCTCCGACAGCAGCAGCAAGCTTTAATTGAAGAAATCAAACAGCTAGAAGCAAAACGGCAGCAGCAGCAATCCCTAGCTCAGCAACAAGCAAACCAACAGCAAATCATTTCCGAATTCTTGCAGGTACTGACTGCTCGCTTGGAAGAAACCTTGGCTCGCGATTTCTCCCAAATTTTAGGTAGCCCAGAAAATCAGTTGCTGCTCCTAGGTGCAGCACCTTACTCTTTGGGTAGCCCGCGAGAGTCCCAGCAACAGGCTCTTGAGGTAACACTTGACCGACAAACCTCCCCAGAACAGCCGCTGCTGACACCAGCTCAAAGGTTGGAGCAAATCCAATCGTTCCAAGCTCGTGCTGACAGTTTGGTCAGGAGGCTCGATGCTACGGTGGATACCGTGTTCGATGCTTTGCAAGCGAATCTGGAAAACCATCAAGCTTCCTTGTCCCAAGGAATCGAAAATATGTACGGTTTGAGCCAGCAGAGCGAGGCGATGTTCGCGGCTTTTGTCAACCACTTGGCCGAACAGTTGGGGCGAGAAGCGTCTGACTGGGTGCCGCAGCCGATCGCTATTGCCAATCTCGAAAGTGCCGCTTCCCCCTCCTCAAAGCAGGCGATCGACTCCTCAGCCACAGCCTACCGCAGTGGCGGATTCCCAGAACAAGACAGATTGCCCTACGCCGGTACTGAAATTTCTCCGCAATTCGGACAGTTGAGGCGCGATCGAGACCTCCGGCAAGATGGCCCGGTCTCGCTCCCGGATTTGGCAGATAATTTGTCCGGTTATGCATCCGAAAGACCGGGTTCCCAAACCCAGTTTCCCGGCGATCGGTCGGAAGATATGCTGGCAGAAACTGGTGCGAATGTTGAGGATTTGTATGCAAGTTTGTTCGCAGGAGAATCAGTCGCAGAACTAGAATTGGAACTCGAAGAATTTACAATCGAAAACACAGAAGATACGGTCGAATTTGAAGGAAAAAGAACTGTAAACCAGGCAGAATTGGAAAAGACTGAAACCCTAAATACAGCAGAAGAATTGTTTGTAAATCTGCTAGATGAAGGCGAATCGCTGGAAGATATTTTAGTAGGTGAAGATTCAGACTTCATAATCGGTAATTCCGCAGACGAGCTAACTTTAGATACGGTCGATTTATTTCAACCGCAAGTTGCAGCAGTACCTCAAGTTTCAGAACCGCAGCAGCAGCCGATCGCCCGGCAGTCCATTGAGGCGGACGATCGACCAAATTTAGAAACAACTCAAAACAGAGCCGAAGATGCTGGCACTCCTGATGCCGAGATCCCGCAGCAGCAGCCTCCCCAGGCTGTGAGCGCTGCTGAAATCAGCTCGAACCGCCGAGGTGCCGCAGCGCGGGTGCCGAGTGCTGCTGATGTCCGCACCGGCGACTTCGACACCCCGTCGCAGCGCCTCGATGATGCCTACATCCAAGCTTCGCCGGACGAGGATTTGCTGCCGGTTGAGGTATTGGAAGACGACCTCGATCGAGCTCTAAACTTGGATAACAATACTCTGGAACAGTTGGAGACAGACCTCTACAATCTGGAGGGATTGTCAAATACTGGCACAGGGCGATCGAATTTTTCTGCGGCTAACAGCTTGGATTTACCGGCGAGTTTTGGGGAGGAGACGCAAAATCCCTTTGGGGAGGATGCTGAGGAAGAACCCGGCACCCTGGAGGATTTGTTTTCCGATGTGCTGGGACTCTCATCTGAGGATGAACCCTTTGTTTTAGAGGACGAATTTGACGGTGATTTGTTTGCTGGGGAAGATGAATCGAAGTTGACGCTAGACGAGATTTTGGCCGATTTGACCGAGACGGCTACTGCAGCGGCGACAGCAGACGAAGTGCGATCGAGTCCTGCAGAAAGCAAAAAAAAAACCTAATTCCGACAGAGACTAAAGCAGCAGTTGCTGACGCCCCAATCGAGTTGCGCGAGTCGGATGCCCGTTCTGTTTCAGGTGCGATCGCCAATTCCCGAAATCACCGAAATTCTCGCTGGTATTTGGGCATAGATTTCGCCTCCAGCGGACTCTCGGCGGCTTTGGTCGATCGCACCAGCCGTCAATTGCACCCGATTTACTGGGAAACACCGCAGGCTGAAAGAAACGCAGCAGGCGCCAGTTTTCGGATTCCCGCGAGTGCGGTGGTGCAGGAAACAGCCCCAGCAGGCACAGGCCAGCAGGTGACAGTCAAGTCGGTGGGATTGGGGCCGTTAACTTTGCTAGGGCGAGGAGAATTTTTACTGCAAAATTTTAAATTGCCTTTGAAGGTGGGCATTCCTTATCAGCGCGAGGCTGCTGGGATGTACGAACCGCTGTTGCAGTGGTCGCCTTTGCAAGCTGTTTCTATCGCCTTGCCGCTGCAAGCTGTGCGGGCGCTGCTGGCTACTTTGAATCCGAGGAAGCAGGGGCAAAAATTTGTTCGCCAGAGCGAAACTTTGGATTCTGCAATGTTGGCGGCGAATTCTGCTTTCTTGCCAGTTTCTAATTTAATCTGCAGGGCTTCGGGGCTGACGGCCGAAACTCTGGAGGCGGCGCTTTTAGATTTGCAGGGTGTAATTTTGGGGACTCCGGCGGGTTGGGGAAATGCTTATCGCTTTAACCTGCAGGAGGCTGTTTTGGGCGCGGATCTGGTGGCTTCGGGTTCGCAAATTTTTGTGGTGGAAGATGCGATCGCCACTTTGCTTGCTGCTGTAACTCCGATCGCCAATTCCACAAAAGCGCTTCAGGCGATCGATTCTATTCAAGGCGATTCCCTGGGTTCAGAAACTGCGCCGCTGACTGTGAATGCTTCATCTTTTAGCGGGGGAACTTTGATTTTGAATGCGGGGGCGGCGACTGTGGAATTAGCTTTAGTTGAGTTGCCGTCGGATCTTCAAGATTTAACTCGTGCTGATTTTACTTGCCAAAGTTTTGCTTTTGGCGGCAATGCTTTCGATCAGGATATTATCTGTCAGTTGTTGGCTAAAAATGAAACTTGGGGAATGCCGATCGATTTGCCGCGTCCGGGGCATCCAGATTTAGCCAGCCGCTATCAATTGCAGCAGCGGTTGGAAGGTTCTGCTTTTGGGCTGCAATTGATAGCGGCGGCTCGGCAAATTAAGGTTATTTTGCAACATCAAGAAAGTTTTGTTTTGGATATTGGCGCGCAGCATTGGGATGTCAAGCGGAAAGATTTGGAAAGTCTGGTTTTAGTGCCTTTTGTGCAGCAGTTGAATCGCGAATTGAATGCTTTGCTCAGCCGCGCGGGAATGTCGCCGGCGGGAATAAATCAGGCTATTTGTGCGGGCGGCATGGGCGGTTGGGCTGCGATCGCCCGCTGGTTGCGGCAGAAGTTGCCGAATGCGATCGTCGTGCAAGACCGCGATTTGGAGGTCGATCGACATATTTCGCAAATACACAATTCAGACTTAAATTCTGTATTTCCAGGCACAAATATTTCCGGTAAAAGTAGTTTAGTTGCCTGCGGGTTGGCGAGTTTGGCTCTCTATCCTCAAATTTTGGAGGTGCCGCAGCAGCAGTACAGCGACTTTTTTCTGCTGTGGGAATTAACGCAGGTGTTGGGTCGCGAAACTCTCAGCTTTGAGGAAATTTTGCAGTTGCTAGAGGGCCGGGGCGTGAATACCCGCACCTGCGAACCCCGGATTCTGGAGATTTTGGCAGGAAAATTGCCGTCGGGACTTTTGCCGGAGGAGGAAGATTTCATGCTGCTGGCCGAGGAGTCGAGGCAAAATCCTGATTGGGAAGCAATTTTGGCCGAGCCGCTTTTCTTTGAAGATGTTTCGCTGGGTTATCGCTTGAATATCGAACACGCTAGGGTTGTTCGCGAATATTTAAGCAAACTCGCCTGCTTCAGCCAGCAAAAATTGTTAGAGCCGGCAACAATTGCTTGGGATAGTTATCCGTAAACGGCAAAAAACCGGGTTTCTTTTGATCTCAAATCCTCTCTTCGTCGGAATGATATAAACGGAGGACACGGCAGTGCCGTTTCTTGCGCCGCGATTAATTGTAGGGACAAAGGCCAAGCCGCGTCCAAAGCTGTGAGTAATATCATGTCCGGTTGATTACTATAATATACGTAGGTTGGGTTAAACGAAGTGAAAACCCAACTACTGCAGAAATCGCGGTCAATCGATCGGACATGATATAATACCATTTTTGGCGTTGCTGATTTACGGTATGAAACGTTAAATATGCCACTCATAGAAACCAGTATCCACAAAGCTTTTGGATTTTAAAGTTATTTTTTTCATACCCTGATTAAGCAACGCCAGATTTTTTAGCTTGGTCGGTGTTTAGTAATCTTGATGAACTCCGCATAAAAGTCCAGGAAATTTTGGCATTTTTTACCGAGCGTGTTATTGGTTTTCTCACGGGATGGTCTGGGATTTTAGATTCTTTATCTCTATCACATCTTAAAAAAAAACCGATCTAAGAAGCCGCAGATTGCTTGTAATAATAGTTTTTATAGCAGTCAGGAATATTGTTTTTACAGTTTGGAGTTTGTTCGTGACAGTATTTGTTGACGCTAGAACAGGAAATGTTCTAGATATATTTCGATCGCAAATACAGCTAGGTGTCTTGTTTTTTGCTTTGTCAGCCCCTTGGGTAATCGGTTTTATCTATAAAAACTGGTCGGCGATCAAAGGGCTTTTACCTTATACCAATTTAAAACGAAATAACAGTATTCTTGTCCCCCCCGCAAAGCAGCGGGCGGGTTAGGGGGGGTCTTCGAGTGTTGCACGATTTTAGAAAATTGGTATTACTTTGCTAATGCTGCGGAAGCTGAGAAGATTAAAGCTGATTCCGAGACTTGAGTTGCAGGTATCTGTCAACCAATTGCTGGCTAATGCGATCGACCGGTGCATCCAAAACCAAAACTCCTTTTTGTTTCAACTGTGCAAAAGCTACCTGACGCTGTGCTAGTAAATCTAAAGAGACCGCACGGTTGTAAGCAGGTGTAATTTCTACCGTTGGAGCGTGCGCGATTTTGTCAACTAAAGGGTCGCGCAAAGTTACGCAAAAAGGCAAATAACGCGGTGCTAAACGCACCAAGGCGGAAAGCATTTCTGTAGAGGCGGTAACATCTACTAGATCGGTAATTAGCACTACTAATGCACGGCGAGTTTGTTGAGTTACTAATTTAGTTACAGCGCCAACATAGTCTGGTTCTAACAATACTGGCTGAATTGGCGCTAGGCGTTCAATTAGTTTAGATAGCTGATGTTGACCTCTTTCTGGGGGTATCCAAGTCGCGATTTCTCGATCGAACACGCCGACTCCCACGCGATCGCCCCGATGCAGTCCAGCAGAGGCTAAAGACAAGGCTGCATTCACTCCCCAGTCAAAGCGCCTCAAACCATGCACTCGCGCCGTCATCAGCCGTCCGCGATCGAGTAAAACAATCAATGTTTGCTCTTTTTCTGGTTCTAAAACTCTGACTAAAGGGCGCGAGATCCTCGCAGTAGCTTTCCAATCGATCGATCGGGGATCGTCACCAACATTATATTCCCGAAGTTCGGCAAATTCGGTTCCGATGCCGAGTTTTTGCAACCGCCGCATTGTGCCGCTATTTTCCAATGTTAGCTTAATTGAGAGTTCTTTCAACATCATTAAATCTGGATAAACTGCCACTTTTTCGCTAGCAGGTATTTTCCAGCCGTGCCATGCTAAACCCCAGTTTCCCAACTGCCGCACCTGAATATCTCCCCACTTATATTCGCCGCGATTTTGCGGGCGGATAGTATAAGTTAATTCCCGATCGCTATTAGGATCTATGAAGGCTTCTAGCAGTGGTTGAGAAACATCAAATTCTAGGGGATAGGAGTCGCGCAGTTGAATTTTAGCTGTTTGATTTGCCGTTAGCGCAGCCCTCGGAGAGGATCGCACTGACAGCAAAACCGGGTTGTCTCGCCCGATCGAAAGTCGGTGCAAGGGATGGCGCGTCACTTCCACGCGATGAGATTTGACGCGCGCTGCATCGAGCATGGCTAAACCGATAATTAAGCAGTCAAATAGCAACGTGCCGATGATACTTGCCTGCTGGTTGACAAGCATGGCTAGGACAATGGCGATCGGAAGTGCGATCGCTAACAATAAATAAAGGCGGATAGCAGGAATCATTTTGTTCTCAATTTTAAAGCGTAAGCAGTAATATTCATTTATTCTACTCCAAAAACATAATTACACAAAGGTTATGATGCGGTGCTTATACATCTTCTATAGCTTTAGAAGAATTCACTTCCCTCGACTGCGACGCGACAATCATGAGAATTGATGGAGGAATTAATAGCCAAAATCCCGAAATTGGCATCAGAAATGCGCCAAATGCCGAGGTTGCCAGTAGGTTCCAACCCATAAAACCGGGCAATCGAACATTGTGTTCTTCCGCCCAAAAACAGAATTGACCCAAAGTAAAAACGAATGGGCTTAACATCAACATCCAAAAGGCAGCACCTCGATCGAAATGAGGATCTACGGCGTTGAATACACCATTATGAACAATATCTGACCAAGGTTCAAAATAATATACAATGTCACCTATTACATGAATTACGCCGATCGCAATTAGCCAGTATCCAGTGAGTCGAAGTAGAGGAATCGTTTTATTTTGCATAATAGACATGGGAAAATCTCCTAGATGTTTAAAACGAGTTAATGCCGCTTAATTAAGTGAATTTTATCTACTTAAGTTGTGATGGATTCGCTTCCTCCAGATTGAATGTAAACATAACACAATCGCTCGGTGTTTCTGGATTGCCAACAGCCGAATACAGATTCATCGCCGCTGTATTTTCGCGATCGGTGAGCACCCAAGCTTCAGCACAACCTAACTCGCGAGCGACCTCAAATACTGCATTCATCAAACGTTTTCCTAAGCCTTGTCGGCGGTGCGTCTCTGCTACGCTAACCTCATTAATCCACATTTCTGGATGCGGTTTGTCGGGATGAACGTAATGAACCGCCGAGACAAAGCCTACAACTAACCGATCGTCGATCGCAACAGCCAGATGGTGACGCGGGTCTGCAAGGAACTCTTCGGCTCGCTGTAGGTCGATCGCGCCGTCAAACAAATCAGGATCGATATTCCTGAGAATATCCACATCATTATGGTTCAGAATGTTGATTGCGATCGGCATCGGGTTATGTGACTCCCAAGAAAAATTTATGCTTCAGAAGCTTCCTGTGCCAATCCTAACAAATCTATCGACTTGTTAGGTCGTTGTCAAACAGGAGCATGACATACTGCTTCAATATTATCTCCATCCGGATCTAAAACAAAAGCACTGACTTCAATCAATAGTTAGAGCGCGTACTGCTGTTTGAAGTGTTGGTGAAGTTGGTCTGAAGCAGCAGCACCAAAAGATGCTCTCACCAAAGCATAGCTTTCAAAATCCTGCGATCGCCACTCAGACTGCGGCACCTCTTCCAGATAATAGAAATAGTCCCAGATAATCGCCTCCCAGCTCGTACAGCGCAAGGCTTCTCCTGCGATGTTTCCCTATTTTTCTCAAGGGCAGGTGCCGGCTGGAAGCCCCTCAAGCTCGTAGTTTTCACCGACTCGCACGCAGGGTTCACAGTCAATCAGAACTCCATCTAAAGTCATCAGAAAACCGTAATCTGTTTCTTCAATTGCACCGCCACCGATCGACTGAAGTAATACCATTTTTCTAAAATCGTGCAACACTCGAAGACCCCCCCTAGCCCC
>JAUBOG010000027.1:21212-25989 GCA_036700105.1 Microcoleus occultus BM001215583 | reverse complement strand
TGTCCCTACCCCATAAATTGTAGGGACACGGCACTGCCGTGTCCTCGGTTTTTCAGGGGCTCGATCGCCATTCCCGCAAGCGTTGCGCTGCGACAACTAAGGACTAAAAAATATAGTGTTGATTTGACTGAAAGTGCAGTTAATTTGCTCCTGTACCTTAGCAAAATGAAGCTGCATCTTTAGTATTTCTTTCTTAGAATTAGCTTCAGCAATCTTACTTTCCAAAGCTAGCAAGTTGCGGTTGAGAGTTTCTACTCGCACCGTTTGGTCGTCTAAGTCAATTTTTATTTCTGTCGCCTTATCAAATTGAATCTGCTTGTGAATTAAGGCGAGGCGGACGGAACTTTCATCCTCTTTCTCAAGAGCTAGCAAAGCTCGCTGCTGCCACTGATTGGCTTGAGATTCCGCTTGATTGTACTGCCACTGAATGCGCAGTTGGGCGGAAATCGCGCTGCCAACGGCCTGACGCAGTGCTTTGAGAGGTTCCTGAATTTCTGAGATTAACAACTCCCAAAGATTCATCAGTTCGTTAGTAAATTCTTCCCGATTTACAGAAGCTACCAGTGCTTCTAACAGCAGTAAATTTGGTTGCATCTGCTGCAGATTGGTCTCAAATATTAACTGTGCTTCTGACAACTGCCGATCGCCAGTCTTTTCTGATACTTCGCCGGGTAAGTGTTCTGATATTTTTTGAGTGCTGTCTCGGAGAGCTTCTGGATCTGAACTTGCAGCTACAAAAGCCTGTAATTTTTCGCGGGCGATCGAACTGAGTCTTTGTCGGAGCAAATCGCCTGCGGCCCGCTGCACTGGGCCCGTTTCGTTTTGACAAATCTTGACGACTATTGTCCAGCCTGCATCGCCGTAATTTAAGGTCTCCTTCAGGGCGGCAATACGGTGTTCGCTGACAGAACTAGACAGCCGGTGTTTGACTCCTGCTAGTCCGCCGAGCACCGCACCGCCCGCAGGAGGCGGCATTTGACCGCCTCTAACTGCATCGTATGGTTTCGGTTGGTCGAGATTTTCTAACACAAGCATTTATAGCAGTTGACAGTTGACAGTTGACAGTTGACAGTTATCGCACTGTCCACTGCTAACAGTTCCCAGCCCTTCCTTTTGCTTTTCGGAACAAAAAGTTGAAAATCGGCGTTTTTGCGATCGCACAATGTTTGGGACAGTCGCCTCGGAAGGAGTTGTTGTCCGAGGCAGAACTGAGGATGCTTCAGTTCTGTGAAAATTGACTATTTGAGCGTATCTTTCAGTACAGTCCTTGCTGCCAAGTGATTGCGAGTCGAAGTCAAAATTTCGGTTTCGCGTTCCAATCTCGCTGCAGTATCTTGCAATTCTAAAAGAGTTTGCTGTTCTGTCGCTGCCCCGTAAAGGTAGCTGGCTACCCAGTAGGACAATTCTGTGGGCAAACTGGGGATGTCTTCGGGTAGGTCGATCGGCTGATCCATCAATTTGCTGGAGAGGCGAACCACATCTCTCAGCAGTTGTTCGACATCTTTGCCCAAAGATCGGAGGTCTTTTTGCGGCGGTTCGTCTTCAATCCACTCTACTAGACCTACTAAATAAGGTTTTTCGCGAACAGCGTCGAGGACTCGGAACCGCTGCTGTCCGAGAGTCATAATTTTCATGCGGTCGTCGGGGAGTCGCTGGCAGTGAATTACTTCGGCGCAGCAGCCAACGGCAGAGACTTTGTTTTGGTTGGGGTCCCACATGAGCACACCAAAACGGCGATCGCCCTCCAGAATCGTATTCATCATGATTCGATAGCGAAACTCGAAGATTTGCAGCGGCAGCGGTCTACCTGGAAATAGAACCACTTCCGGCAACGGAAATAGGGGGAGTTCGCGAACTGCTACAGAGGAAGAGGATGCCATTATCGCTCAGATGTGACGGTACTTGCGCTTCTTTTTCTTACTTTAACTGATTGGAGGCAATTCCGGGCGGGGTCAGGGGCGATCGGCGGAAAATGCGGCGCGGGCGATCGAGGCTTTAGGCCGATCGCGTAGTGCCAGAAACCGGGTTTTTGCCCAAAATCCTGGGTTGTTACCCACAGATTAAGTAAAAAACCCGGTTTCTTTAGGCTGAGGCGTCAGCCTTGCATAACTTATTTAGCGCGCCCAAGGTACTTGAATTTCAATACCTACTTTGTCACTGAGTTCGATCGTCTTATTAGCCAAATCAACAGCACCAGAGAACCCAATTCCGATCGCAGCCGCCCCTGCTGCAATACCTTTTAAACATTTTTTTAATCTAGGTCTATCCCATCGATCTTTCGGTTTATTAATTTCAGTTTCCACATCTTGAATGTCGATAATTATCTCATCTCGAATATCTTCAGGAAACTGCATTGCGGTTTCTCGCATTGATGAAATTAGTTTGAAAATTTCTACTGTATTCTCGTTATTAATTTCAATGCCACCAGAAGCTGTTTGTTGGGCGCTGTTTTTGACTTCATTAGCGATAGCTACGCTGCCGATTTGTGCGCCGGGAAAGTTGTTATTTTGAGGATAAGTTTCAGTCATTTTTTTACCGTTGTCGATTTTGATATTCACGTTAACATTAGTAGCAGGATCTACAAAATCAGCTTGCTTGATTCCCGAATTTCGCTCTGTTTCTTTCCATTGTTGCAAATTGTCCGGGAAATCTGCCATTAAGCGGCGCACCTGAACCATTTGATAAGATTTTTCGCATTCGACTTCGTAGCGGTGGTTTGCCAAACGGCGGCGCAGATTTTCAAAATCGTAGAGGTGAGGGTCTTGGCTGCCTTGGCATTGTTCGCAATTGCAGGGGATGAATTCTTGGTATTTTAGGCGATCGTCATAAGTAGCATGAATTTTCCAGAGTTCGTGGCGGATGCGGTCTAAAAGAGATTTTTTCTGGTTGCCAGAAACTCGAATGCGGATTTCTCGTTGGTGATAATTCTCGATCACTTCGGCTTTGGCGTAATTGTCGGCGAGGATGACTCCATCGCGCCAGACAATATCCCCCCTACCCTTTGGCAAACCGGATTGAGGGCGGTAGATTAACAAGTGCATTTCTACGATGAAGCGGGTAATAATGCCTTTGGGCATGAAGTCGTATTTGTAACGCAAAATCAGGTTATCGGTATCGTCCCAGTCGTAATTGGGCGTTTCGAGGGGGAGAAGTTGCGGGGCAATGTATTGTCCTAATTTGCCGGGGATTTCGTAACACAATTTGAAGTGTTTCATCAAGTGCAGCAGTTCGTCGTGCAAGTCTTGGTATTCTCTGTCGCGCCAGATTTGCTTGAGGTTTTCTTGGGTGAAATACCCGCAGTTGGCAATGATTTCTGCGTTGTCGGTGACTTCTCCATTGTCGGTGACTTTTTTGTTGCCGATGACTTTGTAAACAGCCTTAGTTGCCAATTCGGGACGCAGGATGACTGCATTTTTGAGGATGGGGTCTTTTTGGAAATGCAGGATAATACCCAAGTCGTGGAGGTATTTGCTGAGACTCAGCATCGCAGGTCGATGGGACTTTTTGAAACCTTGGCCGACGCAGATGTTGAAAAATTCACCGACTTCGATATGGGTTTGGCGTTGAGAATAGTTTTCCAAAACATAGCGGACATTTGCCCAGCGTTTGGGGATGGGCAAACTGATGTGGTCGAGGGTGGCGATGCGGTTTTGCAGGGCGCGTTGGAGGGCTTCAAGTCCGCGGTTGGTGGCGAGATTGGTAGGGAAATCTTTTTCTAAGTTGCGAAAGTCCCGCCGCTGTTGGGAGAGGTTGATTTCGCAGCGGATGTCTTGTTTTTCGTTGTGGACGAGGAAGACGGGACTGCCGTCGCTGAGGAGTTCGATGATACTCAGCCAGTAGCAGAGGTTGGGGTTTTGGCGGCGGTTATCGACGAGGAGGACATACAGAGAACGTTCGGTGAGGAAAAATTGGTGGGTGGCGTGGTAGATTTCCTGTCCGCCAAAGTCCCAGAGGTGAACGCGGAAAGGTTTGCCGTTGGGTTGCGGGAATTCCCAGGATAGGACATCAATGCCTTCGGTGGAGGGTTCTCGTTCTTTAAGTTGATAGTCGGGGTTGAGGAGTTTGTTGGCTAGGGTGGTTTTGCCCGCTTCGCCTTCGCCGACAATCAAAAGTTTGGCTTCGTTGAGTTCTTCGGTAGCATTGGGGTCGCGGGTTTGGAAGTAGAAATCGAGAATGGTACGCAAATCGCCAGGATCTTGATAAAATTGCTTTCCGCCCAATATTTCCAGCGGAATTGGTATCGGATTACCTCGCAAATCCAATTGTTGCAGCTTCTCCAATTTGCTCACAAATTCGGGAATTTCTGCTATCTGATTTACACTGAGGTCAAGCCGTGTCAAATTCGACAATTTGCCCATAACTTCGGGAATTTCTGCTATCTGATTGAAACTGAGGTAAAGCGATGTTAAATTCGACAGTTGCCCCATAACTTCGGGAATTTTTACTATCTGATTGTCACTGAGGCCAAGCTGTGTCAAATTCGACAATTTGCCCACAAATTCGGGAATTTCTGAAATTTGATTAAAATCGAGGTAAAGCTGTGTCAAATTCGACAATTTGCCCACAAATTCGGGAATTTCTGCTATCTGGTTTCTACTGAGATCAAGCTGTGTCAAATTCGACAGTTTCCCCAGAACTTCGGGAATTTCTGCTATCTGATTGCTACCGAGGTTAAGCTGTGTCAAGTTCGGCAGTTTCCCCACAACTTCGGGAATTTCTGCTATCTGATTGTTACTGAGGTTAAGCCCAGTCAAATTCGACAGTTTCCCCACAACTT
>JAUBOG010000027.1:0-21112 GCA_036700105.1 Microcoleus occultus BM001215583 | reverse complement strand
TAAGCCCAGTCAAATTCGACAGTTTCCCCACAACTTCGGGAATTTCTGTAATCTGTGAATTCCAAATCTGCAAACATCGCAGCTTAGAGAATTTACCAATTATTTCAGGAATCTCTCGCAGCGCCATTTCGGACAGAGAGAAAGTCCGAAGGTTCTCCAATTTGCCGAGGCTTTCAGGTAGAGATTCTATGGGATTGCCCCACAGACCAAAAATTTTCAGATATTGAAGTATTCCGATTTCATCTGGCAAACATTTAAGCTGATTTATACAAAGATCCAGAGTTTCGAGCAGCTTAAGATTTTTAATCTGTGGGGGTACGATCGCAATTCGATTTGTCTGGCATCCCAGATAAACAAGCTGATGTAGCTGAAAAATACAATCGGGCAGTTGGGTAAACTGATTTTGAGGCAAATGCAACGCTTTGAGATTCACCAGTTGACTCATTTCATCAGGCAAACTGGATAAGGCGTTAAAACCAAGTTGTAAGATTTTGAGATTGGTAAGCTTACCGATTTCAGGAGGCAATGCCGTCAAGTTGTTGCCCGAGGCTTCATATCTATCAATCCCCTTCCCCAAAATCAAACGCTGAAGCTGCGTGCACTTGCCAATCTCCGGCGGCAATTCCTCCAACCCCAACCCCGACAAATCCAATACTTTGGAACCCTCTGAGGCGGCTTTGTCGATTAACTGCAACAACTCCTCTCTCGTCATGCCCTTTGTCTCTCGCTAATCTTCATTTTATTCTGACAGTATTTTTGGTTTGGTGGGGGGAATCTGGACACAGCCCGAAAGAGGAGACGGCAGTGTCGTTTCCCTACCCCAAAATTATCATAGGGACACTCCAAAAGCCGTCTCCTCCGTGGCCTACGCCTCACAACCCGTAGAAACCAAACCGGGTTTTTTTGAATTTCTGCGCTGTTAACAATAATTCTCGCAAAAACCAGGTTTCGGGGCTACCTGCGTATAAATCCTGTTTATGTTAATGGGAGATGGACGATTCGATCTTGGTATTCATCATCGAATGAACCATCAGCAATCCAAATTAATTACTCAATATTTTGCCCAATACTTAAATCTGAGTTGATCATAAAAATTCCTGGAATATGTCTGCCTTCAGCCATATTATCTGCCAGATGGACGGGCATAGACTTGCGGTTGTTCGTCACTAAAATAAAACCGTTATCCTCACACCAAATCAAAATCTCCGGATCGAGCGTACTTTTCGCAGGTGTACCAATATCGCCCACTGCCCAAACTACTAAATCGGGGCTTTTCCGGCGAAGCTGTGTTGCATAAATTGGCGTAACATTCTCATCCATCAAATACTTAAGCACCATTTTTCAAGCACCCTGAATAGCAGTTTGCTTTTCCCGTTCAGCTTTCAATTTTCGCAATCTTTCCGCAGCGGGATGAGGATTTGCTGCTTGCATTTTTCGCTGCTGATGCGACCATTCCAACCAATCTTGTATATATTGACTTACTGATTCCTTGTTTAGTAAATAATACAAAATAGTCGTATAAACTTCTGCTAAAGTTAGAGATGGATAAAGCTGCTGAATTTCTTCGGCGGTGCGTTCCCGATACAAATATTCATACAGCACCGTTTCAATCCCGATGCGATGTCCTTTAATGCGAATATCATCCGCTGCTAAGAAATCAAAATACTCATTCAGTGCCATATCTAAACTTCCTGTTTTCAATCATCGGTTTGATGAGAAACAATAATGCGATCGATTTCTTCGCGGTGGCGATCGTAATAACGCGACGCATTTTCTAAATCGAATCCCGACAAACCCGGATAATTACGAAGTAATTCGCTCTCATCAGCGCCCTGTTGTTTCAGCGAAACCAGCGTCCAAACAGGTATGCGGGTGTTGCGAATCCGGGCATATCCTCCACATACTCCCGGCGCACTTTGAATCGCCCTCGCTGAAAGTTTTTCTTGCAAGAGTAAACTCTCTTCAGGCGTCAGCGACTCAATGACTTGAATTAAGGAGTCAACTAACTGAACGTTCATAGCTGGTAATTTACGGAATATCGAATAGCGCGATCGCTCAAACTATCATAAAAAATTTGTCCAAAAAGAAAAGAATCTTGTCAACCATAGCATTACCAGCAACGCAGCTTACAACACCTCGATCGTATTCTCAACTTTCAAACTGGTTTCTGACTATCCTTGCGTCCAGGGATCAAAAAAGGAACAATGTATTTTTCCATTGTTCCTTCTTTTGTTATTTCCCAAACTGTCAATCTACAGCTTGACTTCGATATCTACGCCGGCGGGCAAATCTAATTTCATCAAAGCGTCAATTGTTTTAGCAGAGGGCTGGTGAATGTCGATGATGCGGCGGTGCGTGCGGGTTTCAAAGTGTTCGCGAGAATCTTTGTCTACGTGGGGCGATCGCAGCAAGCAATAAATCCGCCGTTTTGTCGGTAGGGGAATCGGGCCGATCGCAGTGGCGGCTGTCCGATTTGCTGTATCTACAATCTTTTCGCAAGATGCGTCTAGAATGCGGCGATCGAAAGCTTTGAGACGAATGCGAATTTTTTGTTGTTGGATAGCTGCCATTTTTGTTTCTTTAATTTTCTAGGTTCAGTTTATTTTGAGTCATTAGTCATTAGTCATTAGTTATTAGTCATTAGTTATTAGTCATTAGTTATTAGTCATTAGTTATTGAACATTGAATCCATAACCACTGACAACTGACCGCTAACAACTGACTACTGACTACTAACAACTGACTACTGACTACTGACCACTAACTACTCACTAAATAGCAGAAAAGCCTATTGACATTTGTTGGCTTTTCTGCTACTTAGGCTGTTATCGGAGTCCTACTTGAGGATTTTGGAAACGACGCCGGCGCCGACGGTGCGACCGCCTTCGCGGATAGCGAAGCGCATTCCTTGTTCGATCGCGATCGGGTGGATCAGTTCCACAGTCATCTTGATGCGGTCGCCTGGCATCACCATTTCAGCTTCAGTGCCGTCATCAGCAGTGAACTGCTTGATCGTACCGGTTACATCAGTTGTGCGAACGTAGAACTGAGGGCGGTAGCCAGAGAAAAAGGGCGTGTGACGGCCGCCTTCTTCCTTCTTGAGGATGTACACTTCAGATTCAAACTGAGTGTGAGGCAAGATGCTCTTCGGCTTGGCAATCACCATGCCGCGTTCGATATCCGCCTTCAAAATCCCCCGCAGCAGCAAGCCAACGTTATCGCCGGCCAAGCCTTCGTCCAAGGACTTGGTGAACATTTCCACACCAGTCACCGTAGTGCTGCGAGTGTCCTTAAGCCCAATCACTTCGACGTTTTCGCCGACTTTGACTGTGCCGCGCTCAATCCGGCCAGTGGCGACAGTACCCCGACCTGTAATCGAGAATACGTCTTCAACTGCCATCAAGAAGGGCTTGTCTACTTCGCGTTCCGGGGTGGGGATGTAACTATCCACTGCTTCCATCAGTGCGTAAATCTTGTCAATCCACGGATTATCGCCTTTTACAGCCTTGGGATTGGCAATCATCGCTTCGAGAGCTTTCAAACCCGAACCAGTGACGATCGGGATATCATCGCCCGGGAAATCGTAAGAGCTCAGAAGTTCGCGAACTTCCAGTTCCACCAATTCCAGAAGTTCTGCGTCATCTACCATGTCTTCCTTGTTCAAGAAGACTACCAGACTGGGAACGCCAACTTGCTTTGCCAGCAGGATGTGTTCGCGAGTTTGAGGCATGGGGCCGTCTGCCGCTGACACTACCAGGATGCCGCCGTCCATTTGAGCAGCACCGGTGATCATGTTTTTCACGTAGTCAGCGTGTCCGGGACAATCCACGTGGGCATAGTGCCGACCTGTGGTTTCGTATTCGACGTGAGCAGTATTAATCGTAATACCCCGCGCTTTTTCTTCAGGCGCGGCGTCGATTTCGTCGTACTTCTTACCCTTAGCCTGACCTAATGCTGAAAGAGTCATCGTAATCGCGGCGGTCAAAGTTGTTTTGCCGTGGTCAACGTGACCGATCGTGCCGATGTTTACGTGGGGTTTAGTCCGTTCAAATTTTGCGCGTGCCATTCTTAATCTGTTCCTTGTTTTTTTTAGCGATTTTAGACTTGAGATTTTAGATTCTCGATTTTGGATTCAATCCAAAATCCAAAATCTAAAATCTAAAATCATTAGTTCCCTTTGTTCTTAGCGATAATGGCTTCAGCCACATTTCGCGGCACTTCTTCGTAATGGCTGAATTCCATTGTGAAGATGCCTCGACCTTGGGTTTTCGAGCGGATGTCAGTAGCGTAACCAAACATTTCTGCTAGTGGAACCTTGACAGAAACTTTGGCAATTCCCTGATCCGTCTCTTGGCCCTCGATCTGACCCCGACGAGAGTTGAGGTCGCCGATGACGTTTCCGATGTAATCTTCGGGAACTTCAACCTCTACTTTCATCATAGGCTCTAGCAGCACTGGCGACGCCTTCATCACGGCTTCTTTGATCGCCATTGACCCGGCGATCTTAAATGCCATTTCTGAGGAGTCTACGTCGTGGAATGACCCGTCTACCATAGTAGCTTTGAGGTCGATCACGGGATATCCTGCTACAATACCCGATTCGCAGGCTTCTTTCATCCCTTGTTCTGCAGGGCCGATGTACTCTTTGGGTACAGTGCCGCCGACAATTTTGGAGACAAATTCAAAACCGGTTCCCACTTCTGTAGGTTCTAGTTCGATCACCACGTGACCGTACTGACCTTTACCGCCGCTTTGGCGGATAAATTTACCTTCAGCGCGGACGGATTTGCGAATGGTTTCGCGGTAGGCTACTTGCGGCTGACCCACGTTGGCTTCTACTTTGAATTCCCGCAGCATCCTGTCTACCAAAATTTCCAAGTGCAGTTCGCCCATGCCGGCGATGACTGTCTGGTTGGTTTCTGGGTCAACGTTGACTCTGAAGGTGGGGTCTTCTTCCGAGAGGGACTGGAGGGCTTTGGAGAGCTTCTCCATGTCTTGCTTCGTTTTGGGTTCCACCGCTACTGAGATCACCGGTTCTGGAATGAACAGGGACTCCAGAATCACTTCGGAGCCTTCTTCGCAGATGGTGTCGCCGGTGAAGGTGTCTTTCAAACCCAAGGCTGCTCCCAAGTCTCCGGCCCGGAGTTCTTCTACTTCTATCCGATCGTCCGCTTTGAGTACAATTAGGCGAGAAACCCGCTCTTTTTTGTCTTTGGTGGAGTTGAGGACGTAGGTACCTTTTTTGAGGATACCCGAGTAGACGCGAACGAAGGTCAGGCGACCGTAGGGGTCTGCCATGATTTTGAACGCCAGGGCTGACAGGGGGGCGCTGTCGTCGGCAAAACGCTCTGCTGTCTCGCCGTTGGGCAGGAGTCCTTGAATTGGGGGAACTTCCAAGGGCGACGGCAGATAGTCTATCACTGCATCCAACAACAACTGAACACCTTTGTTTTTGAATGCCGAACCGCACAGCATGGGGACGATCGTACCTTCGACCGTACCGCGGCGCAGGGCCGAGCGGATTTCGTCTTCCGTTAGTTCTGCCCCTTCCAGGTATTTCTCGGTGAGGGCGTCGCTGGTTTCTGCTACGGATTCGATCAGCTTGGTGCGGTATTCGGAGGCTAGATCCTTTACTTCATCGGGGATTTCTACTTCCTCGATATCGGTGCCGGTGTTGTTTTTGTAGATGTAGGCTTTCATTTGCACTAAATCTACAATTCCCTGGAAGTTTTCTTCGCTGCCGATCGGGATTTGGATGGGTACGGCGTTCGCTCTCATCCGATCGCGAATTTGAGCGTAGACTTTGTAGAAATTCGCGCCCATCCGATCCATTTTGTTGACAAACACGATTCGCGGTACTTTATACCGATCGGCTTGCCGCCAAACTGTTTCTGATTGCGGCTGCACTCCGCCTACCGAGCAGAATACTGCGATCACTCCGTCGAGCACTCGCATGGAGCGTTCTACTTCGATCGTGAAGTCTACGTGTCCGGGAGTGTCGATGATGTTGATTTTGTAATCTTTCCAACTGGTGGTGATAGCGGCAGCAGTAATCGTAATTCCACGCTCTCGCTCTTGCTCCATCCAGTCGGTGACTGCCGTTCCTTCGTGCACTTCACCCATTTTGTGAACCATGCCAGAATAGAACAGAATTCTTTCTGTTGTTGTTGTTTTGCCCGCATCAATGTGGGCGGCGATGCCGATGTTGCGAGTTTTTTCTAGCGGGACGATACGTACCACAGCTACCTCCTTGGAGTTTGCGTTGCTATAATACAACTATACTACACAGTTACTTTGTTTGCCGTCGCTACCGACTTAAAACATAAGTATATGGAGCCTATTGTTACATTTTAATATTTTTTGCAAGATTTGTTCACAAAAATATTAAGGATGCGGCTTGGAGAGAGCGGTTGAGTTTTGAGTTTTGAGGAAGGCAGTTTTCGATCGCCCCCGTCGGCAGTCTTGCCCGGTAGCAATGTGCAGTCTCAATACTCAAAACTTAAACTGTCAAATCTTGCGGCCTGTGCTTTTATACCACAGGCTTACTCAATTCGACTTAGATTCAAGCAAGCAATTAATAACGATAGTGAGCAAAAGCCTTGTTAGCTTCTGCCATGCGGTGTGTTTCTTCGCGCTTGCGAATAGCCGAGCCTGTTTCGTTAGCTGCATCCATCAGTTCGTTTGCCAGCTTGGCAGCCATCGAGCGGCCGGTGCGAGCGCGAGCAAATCTGATCAGCCAGCGGAGGGCGAGGGTGGTACCGCGATCGGAACGCACTTCCATCGGCACTTGGTAGGTAGCGCCACCTACCCGGCGGGCTTTGACTTCTACCAGGGGCGTAGCGTTTTTGACTGCTTTTTCAAACAAATCTAACGGTTCGGCTCCCGTGCGTTCTTGGATGGTTTTGAGGGCGTCGTAGACGATGCTGGAGGCAACGGATTTTTTGCCGTGCTGCATGATCCGTCTCACCATCATGCTCACCAACCGGCTGTTGTAGGTTGGATCTGGCGGAACTGGACGTTTTTGAATAACTGTGCGGCGAGACATAGTTCTATTGGGGATTTTTGATTTTGAATGATTGAATGTGGGGTTTTGGGCTCAGATATTATCGACCCCGGACGATCGAATTTATTTTTGCTTCTGTACCCCGACGGTCTGGCGACTAGATCCGTGTTATTTTTTCTCTTTAGGACGCTTCGCCCCGTATTTTGAACGGCCCTGCTTGCGGTCTTTCACCCCGGCGGTGTCTAATGTACCGCGAATGATGTGGTATCTAACCCCGGGCAAATCTTTTACCCGACCGCCCCGGATCATTACTACCGAGTGTTCTTGCAAGTTGTGACCGATGCCCGGGATGTAGGCTGTCACTTCAAAACCAGAGGTCAGCCGTACCCGAGCCACCTTCCGCAGCGCCGAGTTGGGTTTTTTCGGGGTGGTCGTGTACACTCTGGTGCAAACTCCGCGGCGCTGGGGGCAACTCTTGAGAGCTGGCGATTTGGTTTTTTTCTGCGTTTGTTCCCGTGCTGAACGGATGAGTTGCTGAATAGTGGGCATGAGTTACGGCATTTCTAGCTTTTTGCTGAATATAGTGATTTGGCGGCATCCGCACTGAAAGTCCCTTCCCCTCTGGGGGGACGGGATAAATGAAAATAATTATGGGTAAGTGAGGATACCAGACTCTATATAGTACACGACAGGACTTTTTTTGGCAAGGAATTTGCGCGGCGGACGATGGCTACTTCCTTAGCTTACGCCTACGAACTTCCGTAAAGAGAGTGGAGACTTGCGACCGCAACAGGCGAACGGTAGGTGAGAGCCTAAAATTTGAGCTCAACTGCGGCGCTTGTCACAGCCGCCAGCCAAATCTATCTCTGTCTCTAGCTCGATCGAACCGCGATTTTGACGAGACGCCCATCAACTCTATGCAGGGCGATCGCATCACAGTCTCAGGGAGATCGACATCACATAAAATTATCTAAAATTGCCGGATAATTAGAAATATACATTGAGTTGACGGCAGATGACAATCAAAGCTTATATTCCCGAACATACAATTTCCGAACTTTACTTGAACATTTGGAAATCCGGTAAGATCGATCGGACTGTGTTCCACAAAATTCAATCCGCAATTAATTCTCAGAGTTTAAAAAGTTCAGACGATCTAAAAATTGTCAGCAGGCTGCTCTATGCAGTGCGGCGGGGATGGCTGTCAGTCATGGACTAAGTTGATTGAGAGTGTTGAGAGTGCCGTAAAAGGCAAGAACCAACAACACTTCGCGGTGAATCAATTTTAATTTGGGAGTAAAAATATCATCCCTAAAAGAAAGAGATTCAAAATAAATAAACCGCTCTGGCAATGCAATATCAAGGTAAAAGGACAGGGTATGTTTAATTCTACAGAACTGCTGATCGAGGCTTTCATCAAACAACTGGAGAACGGTTACAGCCGCACTTACGGAGGCTACAAATCAGACTATGCCGACATTATTGCCTGGGTAGGGGCAATGGCATTAGAAAACATTGCCAGCAGCGACGCTCTTTATCACAATGTAGAACACGCCATTTGCATTACCTTAGTCGGTCAAGAAATCTTGCGGGGAAAGCACATTCGCAAAGGCGGAGTATCCTGCGAAAAGTGGCTGCACTTCATCATTTCTTTGCTGTGCCAAGACATCGGATATGTCAAAGGAGTTTGCCGAGAAGACCAACAAGCAGAAGGATTGTATGCAACCGGAAAAGACGGCATGAAAATTGCACTTTCTCCTGGTGCAACAGCAGCCAGCCTAGCTCCTTACCGAGTTGACAGAGCCAAACTTTTCATTGACGAGCGCTTTGGCAACCACAAGCTAATTAATGCTGAGATAATTAAGCAAAACATAGAACAGACTCGTTTCTCGGTACTTGACGGCAACACTGACGAAGATACAGTTAACTATTCTAGTTTGGTTCGCGGCGCAGACTTGATAGGTCAGCTCAGCAACCCGCAATATTTACAAAAAATTGGCGCGCTATTTTACGAATTGGAAGAAAGCGGTGCTACTAAAGTTTTAGGCTACCGACATCCGGGCGACTTGCTGCAAAGCTACTCTAAGTTTTACTGGAGCGGAATTTATCCCCACATCAGCGAATCCCTCGGCTACTTGCAGTTAACCCAGGAAGGCAAACAGATTGTTGCGAGTTTGTACGCTAATGTATTTCGGATGGAACATCAACGTTGCGATTCGGAAGTTGCTTGATTGCCAAGGGCGGGCACTCTTGACACCTGCCCGTCATTCGATTTTAGATTTTAGATTTTAGATTTTGGATTGAGCCCACGGATAAATTCGGGGGCTTGAGGATTTTGGATGCAAGGATTTTCGATTGATTCCACGGATAAATCACGTGGCGGGTACCATCAAGAAATTATTGGTCAAAAATTTCACCCTCAATTTCCGAATGGTACTGAGGACATAACCAATTGCTGGGCAACAAAGAAGGCCATCCCTCCCGGAGCGCTTCCAAACAAACAGCGCGCACGGTTAACTGACAGTCAAGCAATTCTACACCAGCTTTTTCAACTTGTTTTTTGCCAATTTTTAAAATCGATTCATCGCTAAATTCAAAAGTCTTGTGACACTGAATGCAAACCAGGTGATGGTGGTGGTGCAACTCAGGCAAATTTAGTTCGTAATGTTTGTGTCCTTCTGCTAATTCTAGTTCGCGCAAAATTCCAATTCTGGCTAACAAATGCAGAGTTCTATACACAGTAGATAAACCAATTCGTTCTCCTTGATTCTGTAAAGTTTTGTATAACTCTTCGGCACTCAAATGATTGCCTTGCCGCAGATTTTGAAAGACACTCAAAATAGTTTCTCGCTGGGGAGTCAGGCGGCATCCCCTCTGATTGAGTTCGAGTTTAAGTGAGTTAGCGCTGTATAAATTCATGTTTGTGAAGGAAGAAGTTCGGCAACGGATTCTGTAACGGATTTAACGGATGTTAGAAAGATGGAAGTTCGGCAACGGATTGGCTCGCGCGAGATTTAACGGATGTTAGGAAGATGGAAGGGAGGCAACAGATTCGACGAGTGCGAGATTTAACGGATGTTAGAAAGAAGGAAACAAGATGAGGGATGAGGAGGGTAGTACCTGTGCCTACCCTACAAAATTGTTCGCAATTCATAATTGAGGGCTATAGGCGCTTGCTTTTGTTGCTAAAGGTGTAACTGCATGAGTAGGTGTCGGTATTTCTGTATAAGATTTGTGAAGTCGGGAGCAATGTTGCTGACAGGAATTAGCAAAACAAGTTTTCGGTTCAAAGTCAGTACAGCCGATCGCATCTTCAGTACAAGCAACACAAGGCCGTACCGTACACTTGAGACGGTAGTCATTAGTAAAAAACTCGCAATCCGAACACGGAATTTGATGCAGTCGCCGGAGTTGATAAACTCCTTCCCGCAGCGCTACCGAAATACTCCACAAAAACAGAACCATCACAGTTGCGATACAGAAACAGCAAATAAAAACACTCATAGACTAATTCTCTCTCTTGATACCTACAAATCCAAAAACGATCTAATTCAAGCAAGAAACTTGAACTTTGTTTCTTGCTTAAATGGCATTCAGGTTGTATTTTGAGATCAGTTCACAACACCTCGGAAAATTGCATCAATGCCAGCAAAGTTGTCGAGCAGCAAATAGGCAAGGAATGCTCCGCTCGTACCTCCGAGTACAAAACCGCCCCGAAATAAACTCCAATCTTCCGGCGTTTTGTGCCAGTAAAGAACTTTACCGGCTTCGATGTTCCGACCCTCATAAACCGACAGACCCATTGACAAAATCAAGACTAATGCCAGAGTTGCCAGCAAGGCTGCTAGAGGTGCTAAACCTTTTTCTTGCAAAGGCAGCAATACTGCAAAAGCTCCTACCAGGAAATAGCCGTGAGCCAAGCTAACTTCCAATCCCCTGACTATGGGAGACAATCCTTTGCGGTAAATCGGCAAATTCCGCAAGAAAGTTACCGTCGCATCTGAAAAACTGACTGCTGTTGCCGCTGCGGGTTGAGCTTGAATGCGATCGGACTTTTCAACATTGCTGGCAGTTGCCGTTACAAATTCGCCCGATCGAAAATCAAACCCGGCCGCTTTTGTGCGAACGCGCAGCGCGTGCCAGATGTGACCCGAAAGCGCCAAAATCGCTAACACAAAGTGAGTTGTTGCCAGCCAAGTCCGCGAAGAAACTACTGTGGCTTCCGGGCCGGTCAAACCCACAGGGCCGTAGAAAACCTCTGGATAAACCGTGTCATTTACAGTCACGAAATAGGCGGCCAAAAAGCCCATATAAGCCAGAGCGCCCAAACTGTAAGAAAGGTAAGCTTCCCCAGACCAAAACAGCACTCGCTGGGCCCAAGCAAAAGGCTTGGTGAAGATATGCCAGAAACCGCCGAGAATGCAGAGCAAGCCAACATAAATGTGACCGCCAACAACATCTTCTAAGTTGTCAACTGCTGCCATTCCTTCCGGGCCGTGTACTGGCAAGAGATAGCTGAAAATGCGGGCGGGATTGAGGGTTGGTTCGCTAATTATCCGTACATCTGCGACGTGGGGATCGTAAAGACCGCCCCAAAATAAGGCTTTTGCCACCAACAACCAAGCACCAGCACCTAACAGCAATAGGTGAATGCCGATGATGGTTGTCATCTTGTCTTTGTCTTCCCAGTCGTAGCCGAAAGAACCGAAGAAAGTTTTGTTTTGCGGCAATACTTTCGGGCCGAGCAAGGAATGGTAAAGGCCGCCTGCACCGAGAACGGTAGAGCTAATTAGATGCAAAACTCCGATGACGTAGTAGGGATAGGTATCGACAATTCGACCACCTTCACCTACTCCCAAACCCAAACTTGCCAAGTGCGGCAGCAGGATTAAACCTTGGTTGTACATCGGCAGCTCTGGGTTAAAGTTTGAAAGTTCAAACAAAGTCATCGCCCCGGCCCAGAGTACGATCAAACCTGCGTGAGCGACGTGAGCTCCTAAAATTCGTCCTGAAAGGTTGGTGAAGCGGGCATTGCCGGCCCACCAGCCGTACTCGCTTTCTGGCTTGTCCGGTTCTGGAATTAAATTCGGATCTGCTATTGCTTGCATTTTTGCTTTCCTCGTAATGCGGTTAACTGGTTGGACTGGCTGCAATTCCTTCGCCGCCGGGCTGGATGTCTTCGCGCATTGGCTGCACGACTTTGCCTTGGCGGAAGTCAAATCCTGCGGCTCGCAGGGCGTGCCAGAAATGTCCTTGCAGGACGAAGAAGGCGAGCCAGAAGTGGGAGTTAGCCAACCAGACGCGGGAGGTCAGCATTCCTTCGCTGTGGAAGTAGGGAAACTGCTCGAAGCCTATTTTGAGGGCCGGCCCGTAGAATTCCTCTGGATAAACTAGGGTATTGACCGATACAAAATAGGTGGCGATGAAGCCCATTAAGGCTAGGGCGCCGAGGCTGTAGGAGAGGTAAGCTTCTCCCGACCAGATGAAGAGGCGCTCTGTCCAGGCAAAAGGCTGAGTGCGAATGTGCCACAGCCCGCCGGCTATGCAGAGGATTCCTACCCACATATGTCCGCCGACAACATCTTCGAGGTTGTTAACGGAGGCAATCCAGTTTTTGCCGCGGAGACCGAACAGGTAGCCGAAAATCACAGTCGGGTCAAATGTGGGTTCCGAAATTACCCGCACTTGCCCGATCGTGGTATCATATAAACCACCGAAATACATAGCTTTGGCCACCAACAAGAAGGCTCCGATACCCAGCAAAACTAGGTGGATGCCCAAGATGGTGGTCATTTTGTCTTTGTCTTCCCATCTGTAGCCGAAGAAAGGAGTTCTTTCTTCGAGGGTGGCTGCCCCTTTGAGCGAGTGGAAGATGCCGCCGAAGCCGAGAAAGGCTGAGCTGATTAGGTGAATGACACCAATCTGAAAGTACGGATAGGTATCGACTATTTTGCCTCCGGCACCGACGCCCAAGCCGAGTCTGGCTAGGTTTGGCAGCAGAATTAAGCCTTGTTCGTACATGGGCAATTCTGGGTTGAAGCGCGAAAGCTCAAACAGGGTATAAGCTCCCGCCCAGAGGACGATCAGGCCGGCTTGGGCGACGTGGGCGCCTAGCAAACGACCGGAAAGGTTGATTAAGCGGGCGTTCCCGGCCCACCAGGGAAAGGTTTCTCCTTCGGCTGGGAAGGATTTTTTGGCCATGCTTGTCACGGCGAGTTACCTCTTGAGAAAGATGTCAATTGAGTCTTAAGCTTGTGCGGCTTATTGATATAGATAATCAACAATTTTGCTGTCTGAGTCAAGTCTTTTTGATAAAATATTTCATTAAGTTTGGTTGAGATATGTAAAGTGGTTGCCGAAAAGGCTATTTAGCAAGGGTTTTATGCAGTGAGCGCGATCGGCTCCGACACTGTTTATGACTGGTGTAGATTAGCAACAGTGAAATATATCTGGATTTATTGATAAAGAATTTTACTAAGGTGCACGATCGGCACACCCAGCAAAGAAACCGGGTTTTTGCGGGAATCTTGGGGTTTGAACGAAGTATTGCCGTCAAAAACCCGGTTTCGGAACCCCCATGCGTCCAGGACTGCTGTATTTCAAATCAAAAGCCTGAGAACACTTGCTCTCAGGCTTTTTTAGCTAGATTTGTAATTGCTTGTTGCATCTGATGCGCTAGCTCAAGCAGATGATTTGCTTTCCTCTGCTACTTGCTCGTTGCTGGGCAATTCCAGGCAATAACCCGCGCCGTATACGGTTTTGATGTACCGAGGGTGGCGGGGATCTGGTTCCATCTTGGTTCTCAGGTGTCTGATGTGCACGCGGATGGTTTCGATGTCGTCGTCGGGATCGTAACCCCAGACTTCTTTGAGAATTTCGCTGGGAGAGACTGTTTGACCGTGGCGCTGGAGCAAGCAGTGCAGCAACTCGAACTCTAGGTGAGTCAGTTTGACTGTGCGAACGTACCAAACAGCTTCAAATCTTTCGGGGACAAGGGTCAGCGGGCCGTAATTCAGGATTTCCGAGTGTTTGGCTGCTTGGGGGATGCGGTCTGTGCGCCTCAGCAGGGCTCGCACTCGCGCTAGCATTTCTTCTAGTTCAAAGGGTTTGGTCAGGTAGTCGTCGGCGCCGGAGTTGAATCCTTCTACTTTGTCTTGAGTTTGACTTAAGGCTGTCAACATCAAGACTGGTATGTCTGCTGTGCGATCGTCCCGCCGCAAACGCTGACATACGGTGAATCCGTCTACTCTAGGCAGCATCAGGTCTAGCATGATCAGGTCGGGGAGCATTTGTATTGCTAGGGCCTGACCTTTGATGCCGTCTTCTGCCTGGGTGACTTCGTAACCAGCCATTTCTAAGTTTACTGCTACGAGTTCGGCAATCGCCGCGTCATCATCAATCACAAGTATCCGAGGCATCATTATTTATCTCACCGCTAACCAGATGGGGGAGGCTACAGCCTTCTGGGGGTTCCAGGTAACTTTTACGAACAATTTACTAATTTTAAGCTTCATTAAGGATTATCAGGTTGATTAAGAACTTTTTGAGCTGTGTAAATATTGTTGTACTAATTATAAGTGAAGAGGGTGTCCGTAGCAGATGTTGAAGCCAGACTGAAGTTGCAGCCTGGTTGAAGATACTGCAAATTCCACATTTATGAAGTACACCCGCCGATCCTGAGCTTCCCCGTAGGGACACGGCACGTCGCGGTCTCCCTACACTTCACAAACCTGAAATAGGCTGTATATCTAAAGATGCAATAAATTCAATGGTTTCAGCAATTAAAAACCTCGTAATTGCCCTTCAGGCTGCTCGATCGAGTTTGTGAGGTTTAGAAAAATTTCTTTTTTTTTTGAGGGTTAGCCATTGCGTTTTTTGGCTATTGACTGTATAATTTAATAATGGAACTCTGACTATTTATTTCCAAAAAAGTCACTATTCCGATTATCAAATGCTATCATACAAATTTCAAGAAGTCAATCCCAAAACCCGAAAATTTTGGAATTTTTTTTAATCTCTGGGTAAAATTTTTAGGTAAAATTTTAAAGCTGCCCTAAGTTAAATAACTTAAATATAAATAACCTAAAAAACAGACTGCGGGGACAAATACCGAGAATTAACTGGCTGCATTTTTAGCGGGCTGAGTATTTTTGGTGGGAATATTTGACTTGCCACCCAATTTTTGGAAGTAAAGACTGCCGACGGTTGCTAAGAATATAGCATAAGCGATCGCCTGGATGAGATAAAGTCGGTCTCTGTATCCAAATAGTGCTTTGAGAAGGATTCCGGGAAATTCGCGATCGGGCAAAATGGCGGCTGCATTCCACACGAGCGGGCCTAAAATACAGGAATGGAGTTGTGCAGTGCGATCGAAAAAAACACAAATCCCTGCATAATGGCTATCCGTCTGCGACAAAATGGCGGCGGAGGCGTCAAAATGTTTGAGTGCAGAGACTGCTAAACCGGCGACGATTAGCAGCAACAAAATTCCCATAAACTTGAAAAACTGGCGGATATCTATTTTGACACCCCATTTAAAAATTAGGGAACCAATGATTGCAGCCCCAAGCAAACCGCCCACAGCACCTAAAGCTGGAGTTAAACCTTGTTGAAATTGAGCGCTGATAAATATAACTGTTTCAAAACCTTCGCGAAGTACCGCAATGAAGATTAAGCAGAATACGCCCCAGCCAGCATTAGTATATTCTGTCAAAGCTGCTGTAACTGCGCCTTCAACTTCAGCTTTGAGAAAGCGGGCTTGCTGAGTCATCCAAATTAGCATCCAGCTTAGCATTACTATGGCGAAAATTCCCAAACTACCTTCGAGCAATTGCTTGATTGCTGGTGCGTAAGGCTGATTTGATGTTGAGAGTGCGTGGAGTAACTGATTGAATAATCCACCGACAAAAGCACTAGCAGCAATGCCGACTGCTACTCCTGCATAAACCCAATAATTGAGGTGACTTTGCTCTGCTTTTTTTAAGCAAGCGAGGACTATTCCGACGACTAAGGCGGCTTCTACGCCTTCGCGGAGGGTAATTACAAAGGTTGGGATGGCTTCAGTAAGGTTCATTTTTTGATAACTGCTAATTTGTGGTTAGTCCTTAGTCTTTTTATTATTGAACCGCGAAGGCGCGAAGGGCGCGAAGGAAGAGAAAGAGGAGAAGTAGCAGGTACTGTTAAGGCGGTTCGGGAGTAGCTAAGGACTAATGACTAAATCAACTGTAATCCCGCAGCATTTTTTTGAGCTCTACTTGGTGCAATTCTTCTTGTCCTATGAGAGTGCGGGCATATTCTTCGAGATAAACGCTGGAGTCTGTGACGACTTCTAGTAAGGCTTTATACTTTTTGAGCGCTTTTTTTTCGTGATTTAAACTTTCTTCCAACAAGTCTTTGATGGAGTGTTTGTAGGTTTCTTCGATGGGGGCGATTTTTTGGCTGGGATGTCCGTCTAAACCTGTGAGAATTTCTCCGGCTTGTTGGGCGTGGAGTAGGGATTCGGTTGCTTGTGCTTGAAAAAACTGCACGATGGGAATTCGGTTTGGCCCTGTCACCATGAGTGCATAGTGGGTGTAGCGCACTACTCCTGCTAGTTCCCATTCCATGATGGTGGCTAGCAGTTCTTGGGTTTTTTTCTCGTCGAGTTCTTTCATTTTGTCTGTGAGAGGTAGAATGCTTTACAGGGTGGTTTTTATAATATCACATTTCAGTTGACATGGAAAAGTAAGGTGCACAGCGTGCACCTTACGGGAGTGATGTTGTATGTGAGTTAGGGGTTAACTTCTAGGGTTCCAGTGGGTGCAAATACTACTGTCAATTTAGCTACGGGTGTTGCACTGCTGCTGGTAGTTTCGGCGGATTTGAGCAGATTTGGCAGGGGGGTTTCTTGGGTGTAATCCTTGGCTGGTTGATTTAGGGGATGGAAATTGGCGATCGCCCCGTCTTGACTTGCACTCACTTGATAGACTAGATTTTGAGTGAATGTGGGGCTAGTTTGCCAAGTCTGATTTATGCGATCGTAGACTTTGAGAGCTAACTCATCTAGTTTAGCGCGATCGGTAATTTCCGCTGTCTGATTTGTGCTGTCTGCGGCCTGAATTTCCGGCTGGGCGGATGATACAGGTACTGCTTGGACAGTGTTATCTGTAGGGCTACTCGCAATAGCCGTTTCAGTAGATGTCTTAGTGAAAGGTACAACCTCAGCAGATTTTTGAGGCAGTTGTTTTTGGCTGTCAACAGCTAAAGCTGAAGGTGTTGTGCTGCTGGCGGTAGCTGGTTCCGCAGGTTTACTCGCAACAGCATTGTCGGGTTTTTTACCCTCGATTGTCCAAGACTTGACCTGGGAACCGCGAAACTTTTCCATTTGGCTGACGCGCCACATGGCGATGGGAAAAGTCACAAAGAAAAGAGTCAAAACTCCCATACTAATCCAAACAATCTTGTGCATCTCCTTGGCTGGGAGCGGCTTATTTTTTGTTTCCATTGAAAACCAACCTCGCATTATTTAAGTTAAGGGCAAATAGGGGAAGAGAGGATGCCAGGACATAGCTGTCGCAGCAACTAACAAAGCAAACATCCAGAAAAATATGGTGCGGCTTTTAATGTTCTTATTCTTCCAGAGAGTGTGGAGAATTGGCCAACTGACAAGCCAACCGACAAGCAACATAGTTTCTTTGCCGGTGTAACTGCCGATATCGCCCCACAATTTATCACCAGTTTTGCTACCCGGAATCCAACTACCGAAATTCCAAAGCATTTCGTTTATCTCTTTGGATGTATCTCCTAAATGGTGGCTCACCATCATTGTGAAACAACCAATTGCAGCGCTAACTATTGCTGCTGCTGCCGGCCCGGAAACGCTAGGGGGAGTTTTGGCTCCTTCAGCTAAACCGTTGGGAAAGCGTTTTAATTGGCTCCAAATTTTCCCGTAAAAAGGTTCATCACCCGCATGATTTTGGCGGGATAATTGTCTGGTCATTTCACAAATCTCCTGTGATAGTTGACAGTTGAGAGCGGGTAGGGGCAGTGCCGCCCACCCCTGAGAGTAAATCGATTGAGAGTTGATAGTTGAGAGTCGAGCGATAATTAATATTTGGCAAATGCTGACTACAAAGCATGAATTTTAGCAACGCCAATTCCACTTACCATGCCGCCCATTGAAAAAAACATCAGCGCCATCAAAGCTACACAGGTTGCGGTTAAAACCGGGCGATTCTGCTTTTCTAAAATTGCATCGCCGTAATTCCACAGAATCCAGGTGCAAGCTATTGCTAACGGCAGGGTAAACAGGACGCTAAATTCGTGATATTCCATCAAAACATACTGCCCTAAAGGCGAGTTTTCTTTCAGCCAAGCCCGAGCTCCGCCAAAGTCGAGGCCTGCCCGATAACGCATATAAGCCCAATTGCCGGTAGCTATGGCTAAAAAGCTCAAAATAGATGACCAAAAAGCTAATGTACGCATTTGCGGCAAGACTTTACCGGCACCCCGCAGCAAGGGGAAAGCTAAATGTCCCGTGTAAACCATCACTACCATTGCAAACATTGCACCCATGCCGTGAATTGTTCCCATCAACCGCTGCCAGGGGCTGGGATGCAGTAGGTTAACTAAAGGTAAAAACAGAAACATACCTGCAGATAAAAAGCTCAGCCCGTAGATGGAAACTTGAGCGATATCTAACTGTCTGGGAAATTCTGATGGAACTAAATCGGTAGTTGAGTCTGGTGCTGATTGTTGCACGGCTGGCGCGTCTCCTTGAGTGTGGATTGTGCGGATAGGTACTTGAGAATATTTGCATTAGTATTTTGAGGTTGTTGCGAATCTTGACCGTGCGGAAAAGACCGATCGAACACGAGCGCGATCGAACGCGGTAAAATACTGCTAAAACGCAATTTGCTCGCAATAAGATCCGGCTTTTTAGTTTTTATATCGGCCAAAACTTCTGCTTTTACTAGCTAATCGGCATTTTTGCCGCTTCTTTAAAAAAGCAAGTAATGCAACTAATTCTCAAAAACAGATAATAAAGCGAATTATTGACTTTCAGTCCTTTATTAATTTTCTTTTAATGTTTGCAGAAAAGCCTTACTGTTCAGGGATTTTGCTACCGGGCCGATCGCCCCTTATTGATAATACTTCTCAAAAATCCGAAAATATACTGAATTTTTTTTGAACAGGACTTACGTATGGAGCCGGTGAAACCGGGTTTTTTGCGCTCATCTGGGGACTGCAACGCGTCTTTTGGCGATAAAAACCCGGCTTATAAGCGTCGGAGCGGGTTCAAGACTGTATCCGATGCGGATGCGCGAATTATTCAATCCCAAATATAAAATCTAAAATTCTGTCAATGCCCCCATAGGGGATTGTAAATTTTTGTAAAAAAGAGTTGACTAAAGGGTTGGGAGTTCTAATGTTTTGGAGAAAGCGATGCACATACCTGATGGTTTTCTGTCACCAACCGTAGCAATTGCCACGGGCATAGCAAGCGCAGCAGCAATCGCCGTTGCCCTAAATAGAACCCGCGCCAGTCTGGGGCTGCGGCAAGCTCCAATCATGGGCTTAACCACAGCTTTCGTGTTTGCAGCCCAGATGATCAACTTTCCCGTAGCAGGCGGGACTAGCGGGCACTTGTTGGGAGGGGCGCTAGCTTCCGTGGTTTTGGGGAGCCCTTGGGCGGCAACTCTGGCGATGAGTACGGTTTTTATCATTCAAAGCGTTTTATTTGCCGATGGGGGCATCACGGCCCTGGGAGCCAATATTTTTAATATGGGGCTAGTCGGAATTTGGTCGGGCTGGTTGCTGTTGCAGCCATTGCAGCGGTTGTTGGGAGGTTCGCGAAATCGTTTGCCGCTGGCTGCGGGGATTGCCGCCGCCCTCAGCGTTGTGGCTGCTTCGATTTGCGTGGCGATCGAACTCGCAATTTCTGGTACAGTAGGACTCGATATCGCATTGCCGGCAATGGTAGGCGTTCATATTTTAATTGGCATTGGCGAAGGGCTAATTACGGGCGGTGTGTTAACTTATCTGGTGAAAGTGCGGCCGGATTTGTTACCTGGAGAACAGCCACAATTGCAGAAATGGGTAGTGCCAGTAGTTGGGGTGTTATTAATAGCTGGCGTGCTTTCTTTGTTTGCTTCAAGTTGGCCTGACGGGTTAGAAGCTGTAGCCGAAAAATACGGTTTTAAAGATAAAGAAGCTGTGGCGATTGAAAATCCCACTCCCTTAGCAGATTACAGCGTTAAAGGATTAGAAGAACAGCCGATAGGGACTAGCATTGCTGGAGTTTTAGGTTCTGCTGTCTGTTTCGGCGCGGCTTTTGGAATTGCTCAGTTGGTTAAACCGAAAGATGCTTAAATTCTCGATACCTTTTCGACTGCGACTGTCTCTCACAATTGTGATTGGTATTGGTTTTATGAAAATGGGTGCTTGGCTGTGGTTGGGCATCTATGGGGCGATCGCACTTTTTTGGTCATTATGGCTGAAAGCGCCGCTGCGAACCCTGGTACAACTGTTAGGAGCAGAATTAATTTTCCTGTCATTGTTAGTGCTGCCGCAAGGTTGGGAACGAGCCAGCTTCTTGTTGCTGCGTTCCCTAATTTGCCTGCTAGTGATGAACAGTTTTCTGCTAACTTTGCCGCCGCACAGTTTCGGAATAGCGCTCAAAGGATTGCCGCTACCAGCAGGATTGCAAGAGATCGTACTTTTAGCGGGACAATACTTAGAAATCTTGCTAGCCGAAGTCAACAGGATGAAAAGATCCGCGCAACTGCGAGGCTTATCGGGTAGCGTGGGATGGCTCAGATACGCCAGTGCTTCGATGATCGGGGCGCTTTATCTGCGAAGTCTCGATCGCGCTGAGAGAGTGCACGCAGCCATGATGATTCGCGGCTATCAAGGAAATTTGCCAGCCGACTCAAAATCAACACCAAAAGAAAGACTTTGGCTGACAATCACAATTTTAACAGCAGCCGGATTAACAATAGCCTCCTACGGGAATTGGGCATAGAGCATGGGGAAGTGGGAATTGATTAATTCAGGCATCTATATTTTTACTTTTACCTTGGGTGCATCTCAATTTGGCAAGGGCGAAGCATTTCGGCAGACAATTTATTA
>JAUBOG010000279.1:0-8733 GCA_036700105.1 Microcoleus occultus BM001215583 | reverse complement strand
GGGGTTGGGGGGGGTTTCCCGATTGCAAGATTTGTTGGTAAAGCCCCAATAATTGCCCTGCTTTTTGCTGATTTCTCAAAAGGCGATCGCGAATAGTCTTCAAATGTTCCGGCTCATCCTGAGATTCCCAATTCTCCACAACTCGCAACCTTACCAACCCCTCAACTCCCTCTGTGCCTCTGTGGTTAACTTTATTTGACTCATTTTCCAACACCAATTTACAGAGCTTTTGCGTTAAAAAAGGTTGTCCGCCCGTCCAATCCAATATCTCGGCGATCGCATTTTCAGGATTGGCAACTCGTCCTTGCCAACCGTCAATTAAAGGCTGCACTTCATCAATTTTAAAACCTTCTACGTTTATGGGTTTACCAATATTAAAAGGAGTTTGAGTTTTGTCGGCAATCAAATCTGAAGGTGTTGCCACTCCTAGCAGCGCAAAAGTTAGTTTGCGGTAGAGAGGATTATCAACTCTTCGATTGTAAAACCAACGAATTAGAGCAAAAAACTCATCCGCAGAAAAGTTCATACTCAACACTCGATCGATCTCGTCAATAAAAATAACTATATTTTGGGAAATCTCAACTAAAATAACTTCTTCAATAAACAAACTAAACCGCTGGAGGGGCGAAAATAAGTCCCGGCGATCGCGCCACCAATTCCGCCAATTAATTTTATTGCTTAGCTGGCAGCTACTGACCAAAGAATTAATCATTCCCGCATACCATTTTTCGGGAGTG
Source organism: Microcoleus occultus BM001215583 (assembly GCA_036700105.1). Taxonomy (GTDB): domain Bacteria; phylum Cyanobacteriota; class Cyanobacteriia; order Cyanobacteriales; family Microcoleaceae; genus Microcoleus. The sequence goes on along the minus strand of JAUBOG010000279.1, from coordinate 7,996 downwards.
ACATCTTCCTTACCAATCCCAGTTAAATCGATACAAGCGCAAACAGTACCGACCGCTTGCAGTCTTTGCATCGTCCGCACCCGCAAACTAGATTTGCCCATTTGCCGGGAATTTAAAACATAACAAAACTCACCTGCTTTCAAACTTGCGTAAAAATCCAAGTCTGCTTGGCGCGTCACGTAACTCGACGCATCTGCTGGGAGACTCCCGCCAATCTGATATTCATAACTCACTGGAAATTCTCTGGTCATTGCCTGCACCCAAATCTAGATTAGATTGTACGATCGCCAACCTGACTATGTAGAGATTTACCAAAAAACCTGACTTTTGCTGATTTTGCTGATGCTCGATCGGGCTGCACCTGATTTTTCCCTATAAATTCAAAGTCTGAAGTTATTTATCAGTTCCTATAATACCTGATTTTATCACCATTGCAGTTCAAGATTTTTAGCAACAAACTGGTAATAGAAAGTGAATAGTGCAGTTGAAAATATGAACATTCAAGCATTAATTTCTTTCACAATAAAACAGTAAATACATTGCAAACCAAGAGGTTTCTTTTCTTATGATAGACAAGACAACAGAGTCAAATCGCATCTTTCCTGAGTGTCGTCCGATTACAGAAGATACGGAGTTAAATGAGCCAACACTCGGATTGCAAGCTCAGGATCTCGCAAGCTTTCAATCCGATACAGGCAAAGCGTCAGAACTGGAGGATGCCGTTGACGATGTGCCAGAGGTCAGAGCTGTGAAGCTCGCAAGTTTCAGGCTCTCTAACGGGAATACTGTGGAGTTTGTAGGATTGCCAGAGATCGGGGAGGTAGGTTACACAGAAATAGGCAAATTCGGCGAATCCGAGCCAACGTTTTCGTTGCATCGCAATCTTACCACCCTCGAACAATTCTTGATTTTGTCGCCAGAGTCTACATCAGTGCCCCGAATGCTTTTGGAACTCGACAGCCCTGACAATAAAGACGTGCTAATTGCGGCGCGTAGTCGCGATGTAGTCGATGCCATTCCAGAAGCAATTGAGGTAAATGTGGACAGACTCGTGCTGCCCTCCCTGCACGCATTGGGAGGTGACCATGAAAGCTTCAAGTGGGACTGTTCAAAAGGAGCAAGTGAGTTCGAGCAGAGCTTCTGCAACGGGTCTGGTGCTGTTGTGGAGTTCTGCGACGCTGGTCAATGGAAAACCTTGATCCGAAACAGCTGGAATGGGAACTGGCACAAGTGTAAGTATTCCTTTGCGATAACAGCTGTCTGTCAAGATTACGCGGATGTTACACATTACTGGTGGAACGGCAGTAGCTGGCGCCCGCGCTATGAAGTCACCAATCTACCGGATGGCTATGGGATGTGGACGCGGTATGAAGGTGCTGGAAAATATCGCCGCCGAGTCAAACACAGCACAGTGTGGAATACGGGTTATCTGCGCGGCTACACCGCCTTTCACAACTAGGAAGGAGTAAACATAGCGAACCTGATACCAGGAGCGATCGCTCCTGGTTAGTAAATCCCAATTAACAATGGGACGCATTCTGACTCAGCGCGATCGCTCTTCTGTCTACAAAGAACGCCAGGGCGATCGCTTCTACTTCAAAGTTTAATACCAACATAAATATTCGCCGATTAAATTCCATGCACAAACATCAATCATCCGTTCTTTCCTTAATTGCTGCTAGCCTAATTGCAGCCAGTTCCTTGCTACCCTTAGCACCCGCCTTGACAGAGATTTCTGATTTGAAAGAAGTAAATAATATCCCCATCACAGGTTCTGGCGACCCCCAACTTCAACCAATTTTGCAATCCCTCACCGAATTTATGCGCCATCGTTGCGTTGGGGCCGCTGTAATGGGCGTTTCTGTCAAAGGAAAACCTGTAGGCGTTTGGGGTTTGGGTCGCATGAATGGCAGACCTACAAATAACTGGAATGCCGCCTGCAGCGACGATATGAATGCCTCTCTCGCCCCTGTCGTACCGCCAAATACGCCGATGCGAATTGGTAGTATTTCTAAACCCGTAACTTTTGCAATGGTACGTTGGGCGTTGAAAAAAGTCGCTAAAGATAAAGCCGGTCTAGAATTAACAGACGAGCAAATTGAAGGGTTAAAATTATTTGACCCGCAACACTATCCGCCCCTAATTCCCGGTACAAATAAACCTTACCCCGTCGCAATAATTCCTAAAGATGTGTATGAAGTATTTTCTGGGAAAGTCAAATACTCTGTAGCCATAAAAGACAACTTTAAGTATGGCGGCAACAAGGAAAAAGAAAAACTCTGTACAGACTTAACATCAGGGTATGCAGATCAGCAATGGCAGTCGGTCACTGTCGGTCATTTTTTATCTCATCGGGCTGGACTTCAAAGGAGTGCGCCAAATCTCGAAAACGATCTAGTTCCTAATCTTCCTATTATCCGCAAACTTACCACAAAAGCAGATTTCCAAAATCAATAAAATCTAATCAGCCAACAGTGGGGAAGCCAAACAATCAATTCAGCAAAAAGCAAAATTGACTTAAATTCCGACAAGAATGGCTACTTGATTCCCGAATCCACGCTATCAGAAACCATGATGGTATTGGCAGGGCACTGTTTGCGGTATCCTCTAGGAAAGTATAGATATTCCAATACTAGCCCAGCCTTTCCTACTATTATTTTGAAAGAACTAATGGCATCTGGCAGGTACGGAGCGGATTTATTAGGTAAGCCAGAAAGTCACAAAGGTTCAGCTTTGCAGGTATTTTTCCAAACTCAACTCGGCGTAACGACTACAGCTACAGAGGGGGTATTGATTACACCTGGGGTACAAAATTTTCCGGGCGATCGCGAACCCAAAAAACGTCATTGGAATGGTAAAAATTACTATGGAACTCAATGGGATGTAAAGCGCCCCCACTGCGTATGGACAGGAAAATCCTGTGATTTTACTAGCTGGATAAACAAAAAACCTGGCACCATTAATTGGTCATGGAATTTGCAGCAAGTGCCATTTCCTTATAGTGGCTCAGGGATCATAAGTCCTGGTACGGGTTCTCTCGCCGTAGAACCAAAAGCTTTTCTGAAGTTTATGTCGGAATATTGGGTAGGAGGTTATGATTCTAACCCCTATATCGGTGAAAAACGCAATAATACATGGACTCGATATACTGGACACACAGGAGCCTATGACGGCGCTTATGCTTGGGCAATTCATCTAGGGGGTAGTAATAATTCTAAAAATTGGAAATTACCGCCACGAGATCCACAAGGACGCATCCTGGATGTCTTTGACAAAGAGAAATTACAAACTTACCAAACTTCTCTTCCAGATGGTGTAGATATCTTCGTTGCTGTTAACCAGTGGGCAGATAAAAAATGCGTTGAAGCTGATAAAGTCAATACCAAAGAAAAAGGTTACAACTGTGGTGATGCCTATGGTTTGTTGAATAAATTTATTCTCTACGGTGCTTCGCGGGTGAATTGGGTGCAGGTTAACACGAGCGATGATATCAGTAATTAAGTTCCTGACAGCAGTCCGGCTCTTGTTTAAACCCCTGCCTCAAATAGACATCTGGCAAAAAGCCTGTCTTGAACAGGCAGGATGCCTGTTCCACAAGAATTATGGAAGATGTGTAATAAACTGCAAACCATGCTTTTCAACCTAAAACTCGGCAGAAATACTCGCGGTACAAATTGCAACGCGGCATGACATAATTGTTTTGCCGCCGCACAATTCCCATGCTGTGCAATTTGTAAATTTGCATTGAATCTAATTCAACTGGTTCTCCCGAATTCACAACTTTTTTCAAAGCTAAAGCTAATTCTGGATTGTGTTGCAGTATTTCTAAATGCTTGCGTAAATGACTGCTGTAAATTCCCGATTCTGATGCCGCATTTTCTAATAGCTGAGTTAATGATATTTTTCCACAGCTAATCTCATACATTGCCAATCTTACTAAATAAGGATGTCCGCCGATCGCACTAATCAACTCTCGCAATTGCCCATCATCCCAATCCAAGCCGTGCAGCCGCGCTAAATCGTAAATTTGCTGGTCATCAAACTCCAGCAACTCAACAGGAACCCCCGCATTAAACGGAGATTGATTCATGTCCAAAGGGATGTAAACTTCCGTAGAATGCGCCATTACCAACCGCAGTTTTTTCCAGACATCCGAAATCTTGGCTTTTTCGTGCCAGCTTCGCAGCATTCCGAGAAAGTCTTCAACTACTTCTGTGTAGGGAAATAGGCGATCGACTTCATCCAATCCCAACACCAGAGGCGCGTCTGTTTCTGCCAGCAAATACTCTTCAAAATAAACCGTACAGTTATCGTTGCTGCCCAGAATATCCGTATCCCAATATTCGTTTAACTTATTTTCTAACTTTAACTGTCGGCTTACCATCAAGCACAGCCAGCGCAGGAATTTATCCAAATTTGTTAATATTCCTCTGTCTGCGGCGCTCAAATCAAGATAAACTGCCTGATATTTCTCCCCTTTGGCGCGGGCTAAAATTCGGTTCATCAATGAAGTTTTGCCCATCATTTCCGGTGCTTTAATGTGAATCAGCGAACCGGGTTTCATAACAGTTTCACCGCAGAGTGATTCGATGTTGGAACGCTGTATATAAAAAGGAGAATCTAAGGCGACAGAACCTTCAGGAAACTGCAAATTGGCCGTCGGTAATGTTTGTAAAGGCGAATTTGTGTGAATATATTCACTTGGTTCTGCTTCATAAGCTCTTCTTAAAGCTTCTTTAAAATTTTTCTTAGTAATTTTTTCTCCCAAAGCTTCTGAAAGCTTGTGCCACAATTTATTGCCGACATCTTTGTTGAGGTATTCGGCACTGTAGCCGTAAAGTTTGGCGATTTCATCGTAACTTTTGCCTTCCCAGGAACCTTGAAGGACTTTCATTTCAATGTCGCTGAGATATTTGCCGGTGTTTTGGGCAAAAATGCGATCGGCAGATTCTTTAATTTTGCTCCAAGAGAATTCTAATTCTGAGTTCATGGCCTTGGCCTGTGAGTACGTATATACGTAGATATGCAGACTTTTAGAAGAGATATCTTGTTCCTGCACCGAAAAGTCACCCTGACTTTTCCCTATTTTAACTGATTTAACCTGAGTTTTTACTATCAATCACTGCTACCAGCCATTTTTGTACTGATTTAAACACCTGATTTTATTCCCATTGTCGCTTGTTTTGTTAGAGGAGAAACTAAGAACATCAAGCAAGTTAGTTGAGTTTACCTCACCCTTGCATGAATTAACAAATCACCAGGATCGAAAAAAATGTCATCAGTTATCAACGGTACTCAATTCGACGACAACAATACTGTAAACGGCAACGGTAAATTCCACAAATCTCTAGTGGGAGACGATTTTACAATTAACGGTCAAGGTCAAATTCAGATTGCAAATGATACAATTAACGGCTTTGAAGGCAACGATAAGTTGTTCGGCCGCGCTGGAGATGACTTGCTTGACGGCAGCTTCGGAGAGGACGAATTAAATGGCGGTGCTGGCAACGATAAATTACACGGCGGCTTCGGTAGCGATAAATTAAATGGCGATGACGGCAACGATTATTTAACAGGCGATGCTGGCGAGGATAGATTATACGGAGGTGGAGGTAAGGATACGCTATCGGGAGGGCTTCACAACGATTATTTATTCGGAGGAAGCGGCAAAGATTATCTGACCGGCGGCGACGGTAACGATTACCTTGACGGTGCTAATTTTTCGGGTGCTGGCAACGGTATAGGCGCAGGTAGCGAATCCGATTCTCTGACAGGAGGCGCGGGAGCGGACACATTTGTACTCGGTAATGTTGATAGCGTTTACTACCTCGGAACTGGCCGCGCGACAATTACGGATTTTGTTTTAGGTCAAGATAAAATCCAGATTAAAGGCAAATTAGCGGACGGCTATTCCCTGCAAGCAGGCAATTGGAGCGGCGATAAAGCTCAAGATACTGGTATCTTCTACAAGCAAAATTTGATTGGCGTTGTAGAAGACACGAACTTAATTAACGTCAACCCAAATCAAGTATTTTTGTCTGCACCTCTAGTGCCTCAATAGTCTCAATCAACGCTGCCATCGGGCGGGCTACTCAACACCGCTCTCTATTTTCAAACAGGAGTTTTTTATGACAAAAATTGCAGGCGATCGGCAAAAATTTAGGAGATTTTTATACATAAATTTGACATTAATTTCGGCTATTTTATTAGGAGGGTTGGGAAAGGTTTCTGAGTCTAACAACATAGCTTTAGCGGAAGAAGGTATCCCCATTAGCGGTAGCGGCGATGCGCAACTCCAGCCTATTTTACAATCCCTAACACAATTCATGCAGCATCGGTGCGTCGGTGCGGCCGTACTCGGTGTTTCTGTTAAAGGTAAACCGGTGGGTGTTTGGGGTCTGGGCCGCATGAAAGGCCGATCGACTAATAATGTAAATCCGGCTTGCGGCGACGATATGGACGCTCCTCTGGCTCCCCCAGTCGCGGCAGATACCCCCATGCGTACGGGCAGTATCAGCAAGCCTGTTACCTTTGCAATGGTGCGCTGGGCGCTGAAACAGACAGCGCGCGATCGGGCAAATTTAGAACTGACTGACGACCAAATTGAAGGCATGAAATTGTTCGATCCAGAGCATTATCCGCCGCTAATTCTCGGTTTGAACAAACAATATCCAGTAGCGATTATTCCGCAAAACTTGCACGCCGTATTTTCGGGAAAAGTCAAATTTCCGGTTCCGGTGAAAGACAAAAACTGTGCCGATCTCAATACGGGATTTGCGGACAAACAGTGGCAAAACGTCACCGTCGGACACTTATTATCGCACCGATCGGGACTTCAGCGCAGCGCGCCCAAATACGGTGAAGATATCACCGCAAATTTGCCCGTACTTCGCAATCTGAAAACTCCAGCCGATTTTCAATCGCAAGAACAGTTACTTGTCAATGAATGGGGCAGCAAATTGGTCAGTTCAGCTAAAAATCAACTCGGCATTTCTGCTAGCGGAGGCTATTTTTTGCCCAGTCCGACTTTAGCAGAAACTATGCAGGTTTTAGCAGGGCGATGCCTTCAATATCCGCTCGGTCAATATCACTATTCTAATACCAGTCCGGCATTTCCTACGCTTATTTTGCAGCAGTTGGTAGCTTCCGGCAGATATGCGGCGAAAATGGGCAAGCCAGAAACTCACCCAGGTTCGGCTTTGGAGATTTTCTTCAAAACAGAGTTAGGAATTTCTACTGCGGCTGACAGGGGAATTTTCATGAGCCAAGAAGTAGCAAATATTGCCGATCGCGAGCCGGAAAAACGCCATTGGAACGGGCAGAATTACTCTGGTAAAGGATGGGATTTGAAGCGCCCGCACTGCATCTGGAAGGGTAATTTATGCGATTTTTCTAGCTGGATAAATCCGCAGCCAGGAACAATAAATTGGTCTTGGAATTTAAGCCAAGTTCCTTTTAGTAGCAGAAACACAGATTTGAGTCCCGGTACTGGTTCGCTTGCTGCGGAGGCTGAAGTTTTCCTCAAATTTATGTCACAATATTGGGTAGGCGGTTATGAAAATAACCCGCGCATCGGGGAGAGGCGAAATAATGTTTGGAATCGATACACTGCCCACAACGGGGCGCTTGACGGTACTCTTGCTTGGGCAATTCAGTTAGGGGGAAATAACAATCCGAAAGAGTGGAAATTGCCGCCGGTGGACGATAAAGGTCGCATCTTTGATGATTTTGCTAACTTAAAGATGTATGCGGGTAATTTGCCGGATGGAGTCGATATTTTTGTGGCGGTGAATCAAAATAGCGATCGCAAATGTGTAGAGGCTAAAAGTTACAATTGCGGGGAGGCTTACGGACTTTTGGATAATTTTATTTTGTACGGTGTTTCCCAGGTGAATTGGAAGGCGATCGCGCCTTAATAGTACCATAATATCAATTCTGGTGGCATCGGAATTAATATTACCCGAAATCAGGACACGGCAGTGCCGTGTCCCTACAA
>JAUBOG010000278.1:6869-8757 GCA_036700105.1 Microcoleus occultus BM001215583 | reverse complement strand
CCTGTTCCACAAAAAAATTTATCTTTTGTGGAACAGGCATCTTGCCTGTTCTTGACAATGCTACAACATCTCGGTTTAAACGCCTGTTGACAAAATTGTTGATTGTTTACAATACAAGCTAAACGATTCGCTTGGGGATGGATGGGTTTTTATGACTGTAGCTGGCGATCGCGAAACAAATTTTTCCGACTCTCAATCCGCCGGACAAACGAGTGAGAGCATCTGGCAGTGGCAGAGCTGGCAAGGCTTGCCCTATCTGACTTGCAGCTTGCTTTCTCCGTGGTCTCACGGCTTTTTTACCCGCGATTTCTCGCCCCGGGGACCGATCGAGCTGACGCCAGTTCTCGAACCTGCAGCCCGGGTTTACCGCCTGCTGCAGGTACACGGCAATGCGGTGCTCAACACCAGTCAATTGTCCCCTGTCGCCGACTCGGAAACCGCTGTCCCAACCTATGAGTCGGCTGATGGTTTGGTGGCTTCGCGATCGCTGGAGGCGCTTTGGGTTTGCTCGGCCGACTGCGTGCCGGTGCTGATTGCCGATAGTTGCACCGGAATGGTGGCTGCAGTTCACGCGGGTTGGCGCGGGACTGCTGCTAAGATATTACCAGAGGCGATCGCTCAACTTGTGGCGCAAGGCAGTAAAAGAGAAAATCTGAAGATTGCTATGGGGCCGGCGATCGCTGGAAAGGTTTACCAGGTATCTGTGGAAGTGGCAGCCCAACTGGGAGCGGCGATTGCTCCCCAGAGTGCCGTCAGTGCGACAGCCGACGACATTCTCAAGTTTTTGCACCAACTGCCCGCATCGCCTGTATCGACCGATCCAGAACCGGGAAAAGTACGCTTGGATGTTCGCCTCTGCAATGCTCTGCAATTGCAGCAGTTGGGAATCGATCTTTCTGTCGTGGCGATCGCTCCTTTCTGTACTTATTCTGACTCGGATCGCTTTTTTTCCTACCGCCGCGATCGACTTAAAAAAATCCAGTGGTCGGGAATTGTGAGCGCCAGCCAGACAAGTCCCTGAGTCAGGGCATTCGGCACAAGGTCAAGTTTGAGGCTAAAAATTACAGTCTGGATAAAAATATTTGGATTGATGGTTTTTATTTCCGAATGCCTTCTACCTTCTACATTCTACCTTGATAAGGTTTGCTGGTTCCTGTCAAAAAGCACTAAAAACTAGCAGCAAAACTTTTGGGAAAGCGGCGATTGCCCCCGCCCCGCTTTCCTCTCTTGTTAAGATTGCCATATAACGAGAGTCTTCAGCGGGTTATTACAATGAGTGAGCCAACTCCCTATCAACTGCTGGAAGTCGATGAAGATGCTTCCTTTGATGAAGTGCAAGACGCCCGCACGCGCAAGGCCGAGCAGTACAGCGGTGATAAGAAACGTCTGGAATCGATCGAAGCTGCTTACGACGCGATCCTCATGGATCGCCTGCGCCAGCGGCAGGAAGGTAAGATTAAAGTCCCCGAACGCATCCGCTTTCCCGAGCGGCTGACTCCCGCACCCCCAAGCTTTACTCCGTCTGCTCCGTCGGGCAGCCCAGCTTGGTTGCAGCGCCTGATCGATACTCCGAGCCGATCGGACATTTTGTGGCCGGCTGGGGTTTATGCGGGGTTGGGCGGACTGAGTATTTATCCGGCGGCTAATGATTCTTTACTGCAGTTGACTCTGGCTCTTGGGGTCGGCTCTTGTCTTTATTTTGTCAATCGCAAGGAACAAAAATTTGGTCGGGCCGTGCTGCTGACTGTGGCTGGCTTGGTTATAGGCTTGGTGCTGGGAGGTCTTTTGGGCCCAATGCTCGGTACGGCATTTATAACAACAGAGAAATTTATTGCTTTGTTTACGTTTTTAATTCTGTGGCTGGTCAGCGGTTTTCTGCGATAGTCAG
>JAUBOG010000278.1:0-6769 GCA_036700105.1 Microcoleus occultus BM001215583 | reverse complement strand
TGACTATCTAAAATAATCTCAACTGCTTCGCTCAAATTACGGGCAATTAAATCCGGTTGGTGCATTTCCAGTTGGGCCCGATCGCGAATTCCGCACAAAACACCAATAACCTTGACACCGTGCGTTTTTGCTGCTATGATGTCGGCCTCCGTATCCCCAACCATCCAAAAGTCAGAAGCCGGCGGCAGTTCGGCGAGAGCTTTTGCCATCAGCAGAGGCTTATCTTTGACATCGCCGGTTTTGACGTAATCGTTGGGGAGGCAATAGCGGCCGTTTTCTGGGAAAAACTGCCCTAAATTGCAGCGGTTGAAGGCTTCGTCCAGTTCCCTGACTCGGCGCATGGTCATCACCGCTAGGTCTACTCCAGCGCGCTGCACCTTTTCGAGGGTTTCCACAGCTTTGGAGGCCGGCCGATCGTACTTCAGGTATGGGATCGTGTGGATAATTTGACGGCGTTTCAGGGCAAATTCCCGGGCTTGGTTTGCGTCTAATCCTGAGAGGATGCCGATTTCGGTTTCGGGAACCCGCGCGCGTTTCATGTCCCAAAACTCGGCTTTCGGTAACTCGCGCACTGCTTGCCCCTGACGCTGAGTCTCGGCCAGACACTCCTGGTAAACTCGGTAATAGCGATCGGACACGTCCATTATCGGGCCGTCAAAGTCAGTAATAAGTCTCAGCATTGAGCAGAGTATTTTTAAGATTTTATACAAATTGTTCGATATTATATCACTCAAAGGTATGGCAACCGCGCCAAGACGGTTGCTATGCGACATTCTTAACTGCACAAAACCCTTACTTTTCTTCCTTACCGAAAAAACTGGGTCTAAAGCCCCGTCCTTTTAGGACGGCTTTTCCTCTTTAAGTTTATCAATCCAGTCTTCTACAAGTTGGGTCATTGTTTTTTCTTTCTGTTTGGCTATTCTCCGCAATTTTTCTAGCCGACTCACGGCAATGCGAATACTTAATCTTTCTCTAACCATTTGGCTACCCAATTGCTACCTATCATGTTATTATAGTTAGCATGAAGACATTGAAGTTTAAGCTATATCAAAGCAACCGAAATAAACACCTCAAGCGAAGTATCAATGCCGCCGGGGTGATTTATAACCATTGCATCGCACTTCACAAACGGTACTACCGGATGTGGGGCAAGCACTTGAATTGCAGCAAAATTCAAAGTCATATCGCCAAACTTAGAAAGCGTAAAGCATTCTGGCAACAGGTTGGTTCTCAAGCTGTACAGGATATCTGTCAACGCATTGAGAAAGCCTATCAATTGTTTTTTAAGCATCACAAGAAAGGAGTTAGACCTCCCGGATTTAAGAAAGTTCGCAGATACAAATCGTTCACTCTCAAGCAAGCTGGCTACAAATTCTTAGGCGGCAATCGAATTAAGATTGGGAGTCGCGTTTATCAGTATTGGAATTCCAGAGAAATAGAAGGGAAAGTTAAGACGTTAACCATTAAACGCACGACATTAGGAGAGTTGCTCATGGTTGTGGTCGTTGACAGCGTTGAAGAGCCTGAAACCAAAGTCGAGACGAGTAGAATCGCTGGCTTTGATTTCCGCTTGAAAACGTTTCTCACCTGCTCAGATGGAACGAAAATCGAATCACCGCAATTTCTGAAACAGTCCCTCAACGCTATTAAGAAAGCAAATCGTCAGCATTCCAAGAAACGGAAAGGTTCAGCAAATCGAGAACGTACAAGACTAAATCTAGTTCGCAAGCATGAGGACGTAGTAAATCGTCGATCTGATTGGTTTTGGAAATTAGCTCACGAATTAACCGATAAGTTTGACGTGCTGTGCTTTGAGACGTTGAATCTAAAAGGAATGCAACAACTTTGGGGACGTAAAATCTCAGACCTTGCATTTGGCGAATTTCTCCAAATTCTGGAATGGGTTGCCAAAAAGAAAGGAAAACGAGTAGTTTTTATCGACCGTTGGTATCCATCTAGTAAGACTTGTTCTCATTGCGGACACATTCTGAAAGAGTTGGATTTGTCAGTGAGACAATGGCGATGTCCGTCCTGTCAGAATGTGAACGACAGAGACGAAAACGCCGCAATAAATATTTACGCGGTTGGGGCATCAACCGTTAAGTTAGGTGATGTTAGACAGGCTATGCCTGCAATTGCTGTTTGACCTTAGAATCCCCTCGCCTTGATAGCTGGGGAGTATGTCAAGAAACTTGACACAAATACCCCAGTCGGGTAAGGTCTAAAGGAATGGTGCTAATTAAAGGCAACAGTTGAATTAAACTGTGCCTGTTCTCAATCGTAGCGGTTGAAACCAATATCAGGGAATCTACAATTTTAAGACGTGCAGCACAAATAGTGCGAACCGCTACGTATTTTTAATAAATCACAGCCTCGATCGAGGCTCGGTTTGACTGCAATTGCTCAATAAAAGTGGATTAAATTAATATTTTGCCCTTTTTACAATCAGGAAGAAAACTGCTGGGAAAATCCAAAAATACTGTTTCGATAAATTAGCCAGCGGTAACAGTTGGCGGCATTCTCCAGTATAAAAATTCCCGCGAGCAAGAGCAGCAAAACCACAACAAACTTTACCTGCTAACCTTTGAGAGTGATGCTCTAAAATAACGAGATGCTACCAACATTAAGTTTAGAGAGCAGCCCGAGAAGTATTAATATTCTTCTTTACAAGCTGTTATCCTTGCGCAGGGTTGAATACCTCGTAGTCGATCGGGAACTTAAGATTCAAGAAATATCTTTGAACGTCCAAGACTTTGCCGACATTCCGGAAGAAGTAGGCAAAGGAAAAGACGTGCGCGATAGTTTTCCCGAACTGATCGGAATTGAAGGAATTCTGGAAAATATCATTCAAAAACGAGAGCAAGACTTTCAGTTGAAATCAATTACCAGAGTTCTCAAAAGCGGGTCTTATTTGTATCTAGACTTGTATATTTTTGGTTATACAGAACAAGTCAACGCTGAGAGATTGATGATTTTATGCGAAGATGTGACAGATAGCATTGCATCTCAACAAATTATGGTTCAGTCAGCCAACGAAAATAGTATTAAAGTCGATCGCTTAGCCGCGGATAGCGATTATATTGACAAAATTATCAACTCCCTCGGCGATGTTTTGTTTGTAACAGCAACATCGGGAAAAATCAAAAAAGTGAATGTAGCTGCACAGCAATTATTTGGATATACCGAATCGGAACTAATCGGCAAATCCATATCCATGATTACGGCTGACGGGGAATTGCTGCGCCAAGTCAGCCAGCTACCTGCTGCACTTAAAAGCGAATCTTGGCATCAAGTAAAAGTAGTTTGCCAAACGAAAATAGGTTTGAAGCTGATTCTCGCCTTTTCCTGCTCTACTTTCGACACCAGCATAGAGAGCAAATATGCAGACAGCGATGCCATACAAGATTTTGTTTATATCGGCAGAGATATTACCGAGCAACAGCGCATAAAAAATCGTCAAAAAGCACAGTATGCTGTGACTCATATTCTGTCAGAATCAAGTTCTCTAGATACTGCCGCTCCGAAAATTATACAAGCTATTTGCGAAAGTTTTAACTGGGATATTGGCGAACTTTGGACGCCTGCAGAGGGGGAGAAAGAAAATAGATTTGGCGCCCCAAAAAAATGCGAAAAACTGCCGCTTTTGTGCTTGCCGCTCTGCTGTCCGATCGAGGAAACTCCTTATTTGCGGCGGGTGGGTGTTTGGCCGATGGCGAGGGAGGTTAGCGAGTTTGCCGAAAAAAACCAGCAGATTATTTTTGCTCCGGGTGCGGGTTTGCCCGGATCGGTTTGGAGCAGCGGTTCTGTGCAGTGGATTACGGATATTGCGGGCGATCGCGATTTCCTGCGCCCGCGCTTGGCCGAGGAAGCGGGACTGCGATCGGGATTCGGTTTCCCGATTCACGCTAGCGGTCAACTTGCGGGAGTAATGACTTTTTTTTGCCGGCAAGAACTGCCGCCGGATGAAGATTTGCTTCAGATGATGGCTGCTGTCGGCTCTCAATTAGGCCAATTTGTCAAGCGCAAATATGCCGAGCAAGAACTGCAAGAAGCTGAAGCTTCAATCCGATCTTTGTACGAACAAGAAAAACGGCAAAGTGAAGAATTAGCTTGGCAAAATTTAGCTTTAGAACAAGCCAAACTAGAATTAGAAGCAGCGAATATGGAATTGCAGCGGCTCGCTGCGGTGGACGGATTGACTCAAATTCCCAACCGCCGCTGTTTTGACAAAACATTGGAGTTAGAATGGCAGTGGATGGAGTTCAAAAAAGAGCCCCTGTCTTTAATTTTGTGCGATATCGATTTTTTCAAACTTTACAACGATCGTTACGGGCATCAAGGAGGCGACGAATGTCTAAAACAAGTAGCCGAGATTTTAGATCGCAGCGCTCAGCGGGGGAGGCATTTAGCGGCCCGCTACGGCGGCGAAGAATTTGCGATAATTTTGTCGCAGACTGATGTGAAAGGAGCCATGCAGGTAGCTGAATCAATTCGCAGCGATTTGAAAGCTGCGGAAATTTTTCACGCTGCTTCCAAAGTAAGTGAGTTTGTAACTCTCAGTATCGGGGTAGCGACTGCTGTACCTGCTGCTGGTTTATCGATTGAGGGGTTGATCGGAGAAGCCGATCGCGCGCTTTACCGAGCTAAACTAGAAGGGCGCGATCGTATAGTTCACCTAGACTCAAAAACCGAATTTCAGGGCGGGAAAGGAGTATTTTCTGATGATTGTGAGAGAAGCTAAAATCGCTGACGCACCTGCAATTGCGCGGGTTAATTTAGACACTTGGCGGACAGCTTACCGAAAAATTGTACCGACAGATTACCTCGCGCAACTCTCCTATGAAAAACGAGAAAGCAGTTGGCAAGAAACCCTGGCCAACGTCAAAAATACTGGGGTGTTTGTTTGCGTTGCTGAGAATGAATCGGGACAAATTGTGGGTTTTGCAGCAGGCGGTTCCGAGCGATCGGGCAAATATGTTTATCAAGGAGAATTATTTGCCATCTATATTTTGGAGGAATATCAGCGTCAAGGAATCGGACAGCAACTCGTGCGAGAAGTTGCCCACAAATTGGTAAAATTAAGTTTTAATTCGATGCTGGTTTGGGTGCTGGGAGACAATTCAGCCTGTCAGTTTTATGAATTTTTAGGAGGTAAAAAATTTGCAGAAGTGCAGACAAGCAGAGCCGGGGTTGCACTGAAAGAAATTGCTTACGGGTGGACGGATATATCAGTGCTGCTCGACAGGCCTGCATGACCTAAAAATTCCAATTTTTATCAATCATCCATCAAACTTCCCCTCTTCATTTGTTCCCGTTCAATTGCCTCAAACAAAGCCCGAAAATTTCCAGCCCCAAAACCTCCAGCTTGCACTTTTTTGTTGTTAACCAAAGTAACTCGGCGCTCAATAATCTCGAAAAAGAAAGTCGGTTCAGCAAAAATTGGCTGGGTAAAGATTTGCAGCAGCATCGCTGCGGGAGTATCTTCTTGCCAATCTGCCAAAACTTCAGAAGCTGCAATTGCTTGCCAATCTGCGGGCACATAGTTTTGCCGCTGCTGCAATTGGGAGTAATATGTTGGAGGAACCGGCAAAAAAGGCAAACCGCGCGATCGCAAATCCGCAACAACCCCTACAATATCAGTAGTTTGCAAAGCCATGTGCTGAATTCCCGGCCCCAGATTTGCATCCAAAAACTCTTGAATTTGAGAATTAGCTGATGCCGATTCGTTAATCGGCAACTGCACCCCACCTTCAGAGTGAATCATCACCCGGCTCCGCAAAGCCGATTTGTCAGTCTGAATGTCAAAATTTTGCTCAGTCTGAAAACCTAATATTTTTTGATACCAATTAACCGCAACTTCCAAATCGCCAGATTCCACATTTAAAACTACGTGGTCGATGAGGGTAAACCGCGGCCCCTTAGCAGAAACGGGCCGCAGTGAATTCTCGCCGATTCGTTCAACCAGCGTGTGGCTTAAATCTCCCCAGCCCGCAATTTTTGCCCGTTTAAAACAGCCTCTTGCTGTTAGGTCTTCTTGAATCGGTTCTAGGATTTTGGCACCTGCCGCAGCCGCTCGACGCACCGCTAATTCGATATTTTTTACCCGAAAACCCACATCGGCAATCCCCGGAGGATGAAGCTTCAACCAACTAGCAGCGGGACTAGCGGGTGTCAAGGGCGAAGATAAAACAAAACATACATTGCCGCTGCTGACAACTTCACTGTGAGTGTGGCTGTTGGCATAGCCTGCTGCTGATTGAAAGCCTAAGCGGCTGACAAACCAGTCGCGGGATATTTTAGCATTTTCAACGTAAAATTGAATGCGATCGAACTCCATAATCAATAATTGAAAATGGAAAGTGAAAAATGGAAAATTGGCAGATTTTCAGCGTGAAAATGCAAGGGAAAGACTGACGAAAGAAGATTTTTCATGTATTTTTTGTGCGCGCACTTAATAATAACCTAAAAATTGAATATCCTCACTCTCTCTGAAGGCAGAAATACGCCGTCATACCAAATCCGGGGCTTAAACAGTTGACAGTTGACAGTTGACAGTTGACAGCGAAGTGAAAACCCAACATCCATAAGTGTTGGGTTTTCACTGCGTTCAACCCAACCTACGTATATTGTAGCGACGCACCCTACCACTTCATAAACCTGGAATATGCTGTAAATGTTCCGCGCAAGTTCTCGGGTGCATCCCAATTTTGTAATGGCGAAGCATTCCGGCAGACAATTTATTAGTTATGAGCAGAGATTTACTGCCGGA
>JAUBOG010000277.1:0-8791 GCA_036700105.1 Microcoleus occultus BM001215583 | reverse complement strand
CCCCTTATTAAGGGGGGCTAGGGGGGATCTAGACTTCGAGATAAACAAGAGAGACTAAAGATTTAACGTTAAGTTGTCACCAATCGGTAGAGCCTGGAAGTAGAAAAACGAGAGAAAAGTGCGCGAGTCACACTCTACAAATTAAGCAGTAAAGTATTTGGCTGCTGGGTGATAGGTGATAATTGCGGTTGTTGATTGTTCGGGATAAAGTTGTTCGCTTTCATCCATATACAAGTTTATCCGATCGCACTTCAACAACTCCAACTGCTTGTACTGATCCGCCATATTCGGACAAGCGGGATAGCCGAAACTGTAGCGCGAACCGCGATATCTTTGCGCCAGCATATCCCGAATGTTGTCCGGTTCTTCGCTGCCAAATCCCAATTCCCGCCGAATCCGCGCGTGAGTCCATTCTGCGATCGCTTCCGCCGTCTGTACCGCTAACCCGTGAAAGTAGAGATAATCGGTATATTGATTGTTAGCAAACAGCTTCTGCGCGTACTCTGTAGCAATCTCTCCCACTGTCGCTACCTGCATCGGAAATACATCGATTTTGCCCGATTCTTTCGGTGCGAAGAAGTCGGCGATGCACAGCCTGCGCGCCGATTTTTGCCGGGGAAATGTGAGTGTTGCTGCGGGTGTCGATACATCTTGCCCGTTATTCATAATTTCGGGCTGATACACATACAAAGAATTGCCTTCAGCTTGACAGGGAAAATACCCGTAAATTGCTTGCGGATGCAACAGCTTCTCAGTCAGGATTTTGTGTTTCCATTGCTCCAAAATCGGATAAACTGTTTCAGCTAAGAAAGCGTCGTATTCTTCCCGGGATTGGTCTTTTGGCTTGCGAAACTGCCACTGACCGGCAACTAAGGCTTGCAAATCCAAGTGCCAGAAAATCTCTTCAAACGGGATGTCTTCCGGCTGCAATAACTGAGTTCCCCAGAAAGGAGGATTTGGGCGATCGATATCGATCGCAACTGCTTCGGAACGCTTGGTATCTATGACAGTCGGAATCTCTAGTTTTGCTGCTTTCTTCGCATCTTCAACAGCGATTTCTTCGGAAGTTTTAGTTTCTTTAACCGCCCCATTCCCATTCTCAGTTTCATCTAGAAATCCTTGCAAATCTTCCCAGTTACCCGCAGATTTTGCAGGCATCAGTTTGTCCATAAAATGCAAGTCGGAAAACGCATCTTTGCCGTAAACTACTTTACCTTTGTAAGTATTTTGGCAATCTTCATGCACAAATTTGGGAGTCAAAGCAGCGCCGCCCAAAATTACCGGCACCGTAATTCCTCTCTGGTTGAAAACCTCCAAATTCTCCTTCATAAATGCGGTGGATTTTACCAGCAAACCGCTCATCGCTATACAATCAGCTTTGTGTTTTTCGTAGGCATCAATTATATTATCAACTGGCTGTTTGATTCCCAAATTAATCACGCGGTAGCCGTTGTTTGATAAGATAATATCAACCAAGTTTTTGCCGATATCGTGAACGTCGCCTTTGACAGTTGCAATCAGGAATGTGCCTTTGGCATTGTCCCCGGATTCCGACTTTTCCATGTGCGGTTCTAAATAAGCAACTGCCGCTTTCATGGTTTCGGCTGATTGCAATACAAACGGCAGTTGCATTTGTCCCGAACCGAACAATTCTCCGACTACTTTCATCCCGTCTAAGAGGAAAGTATTGATAATGTGGAGGGGCGGATAGGTTTCTAATGCTTTGGCTAGTTGGATATCGAGTCCAATGCGTTCGCCGTCGATGATGTGCTGCTTGAGACGCTGTTCTACGGGGAGGTTGGCGTCTTCGGTACGATCGCGCTTGGTAGTTTTGCCCGCAAACACCGTTGTCAGCTCGCCCAAGGGGTCGTAAACGCAAATTTCGCCGTCGAACTCCCGTTCGTCGTAAATCAGTTTGCGGCAGATTTCTTGGTGTTTGGGGTCGATTTTTGCCAGCGGTAAAATCTTATTCGGGCTGACAATGGCTGAATCCATCCCGGCTTGCATCGCTTCGTGCAAAAACATCGAGTTCAAAACTTGCCGCGCCGCCGGATTTAAGCCGAAGGAGATGTTGGAAACTCCTAAAATTACGTGACAGCCGGGCAATTCTTGGCGGATGCGGCGGATAGATTCGATCGTAGCTTTGCCGTTTTTTCGGTCTTCTTCAATCCCGGTGGAAATTGGCAATGCTAGGGTGTCGAAAAAGATTTCCTCGGCGGGAATGCCGCGGGCGACGGCGGCGTTGTAAGCGCGCTGGGCGATCGCAAATTTTTGGTCTGCAGTCCTGGCCATCCCGTCTTCATCAATTGTACCGATAACTATAGCAGCGCCGTATTTTTTCGCCAAATCCAAAACTTGATAAAAACGCGGTTCTCCGTCTTCGTAGTTAGTAGAATTCAGCAAGCATTTGCCGCCTGCAACTTTTAACCCGGCTTCCATCTTTTCCCATTCGGTGGAATCCAGCATTAAAGGCAGAGTTGCATTTGTGACAACGCGAGAAACTAATTCTTTCATGTCGCGCACGCCGTCGCGGCCGACATAATCGACGTTGACATCGAGAATGTGCGCGCCTTCTCGCACTTGTTCCCGCGCCATTGCGACTAAACCGTCCCAGTCTTCAGCGTTTAGCAAATCGCGGCATTTTTTGGAACCGCTGGCGTTGAGTCTTTCGCCGACAATTAAGAAGGAATTGTCTTGTTCGTAGGGCTGGGCGGTGTAAATTGAAGCGGCGGATGGTTCCCAGCTAATTTCGCGGATTTTGGGGGTGAGAGTTTTGCCAATTTCTGATAGTTCGCGGATGTGATCGTAGCGGGTGCCGCAGCAGCCGCCGATGACTTGGACGCCTAAGTCTTCGACAAAGCGCATCAAGGCCATTTTTAATTCGATCGGCGTCAGTTTGTAGTGCGCGTGGCCGCCGATGTTTTCGGGTAAACCGGCGTTGGGAACGCAGGAAACTACGAAGGGCGAATGTTGGGAAAGGTATTTAATGTGTTCGGCCATGCGATCGGGGCCGGTGGCGCAATTTAATCCTAAAATATCTATGGGATAGGGCTGCAAAATCGCTAGGGCGGCGCTGATGTCGGAACCGACTAACATCGTGCCGGTGGCTTCCATTGTGATCGATACCATTAACGGAATCCGCGCGCCTTTTTTCTTAAATACTTCTTCAATGGCATTTAATGCTGATTTTATTTGCAAGACATCTTGACAAGTTTCGACAATAAATAAGTCAGCGCCACCGTCGTAAAGTCCTTCTGCTTGTTCGGCAAAAGCGGCGGTCAGCGTGTCAAAATCGATGTGTCCTAATGTTGGCAATTTGGTGCCTGGCCCGATCGATCCTGCGACAAATCTCGGCTTTTCTGGGGTGGAAAATTCGGCGGCGATACCTTTGGCGAGTTCGGCGGCGGTTTTGTTGAGATAATAGGCTTTGTCTGCTAAATCGTATTCGGCGAGCACGATGGAAGCCGCGCCGAAGGTGTCTGTTTCGATGACATCGGCGCCCGCTTCGAGGAATCCTCGGTGCACGTTGGCGACGGCTTCTGGCTTGGTGTGCACGAGATATTCGTTACAGCCTTCGTATTCTTTGCCGCCGAAGTCTTCTGCTGTGAGGTTTTGGACTTGCAGGTTGGTTCCCATCGCGCCGTCGAAGACGATGACGGGGCGCGAGGGGTGGTGGAGTCGATCGAGGAATCTGCTATTCATAAGCGGTCAAAAAAACCTAGGTGCTATATATTTACAATTTTATCTATTGTGCAATATTCTCAACAGTTATGTGAATCTTGGGGAACGACCGATCGCTGAAAAATTTAATGCTGTTGAAAATAGTTCGTAGGCGCAAGCCGGGGCGTAGCCATCGTACCTGTAATTTTACCGATCGCCCCAGCTCCTTGTCAAAATTCTGCTGTGGACTCGGCTGCGGCGAGAACACCGGCGACTTGCGAGGGATTTTTTCGCTTAACTGTTGAGGATTTTCTCGAAAGTGCGATCGAAATAATTATCTCCCGCCTCAAGATTTCTTTTTCATCCTTCTGTTTGAAGCTGTTTTCGGCAACCGCTTAATTTGACTGTCATCTGCTTTAATTTTGACTTCTCTGCGATTTTCTTCCAGTTCTCCGACTTGGAAATCGACACTTTCATCATTGATGGCGCTGATTTGTGCCTCTTCTAATCCCTCAGTTTCCGACTCTAGCGGTTGATTGTCTAAAATTTCTACTGCTAATTGTTCTGTATTTTGAATGATTTTCTTCTCTGTTTCCTCCGGGAAGAAATCTGCCTCTGGCGCTGAACTGTCATCTAATTCTGGACTGACTTCATTTTCTCTAATTCGATTTACAAGCTGCATTGATAGCTGCTGCTGAGACTCTAACAACTGTTCGACTTTTTCTGCAAGTATTCTTAGCTGTTCGTTAAGAACCCGAATTTCTCTATCTTGCTGCTGGATATTTTTCTCGCCATCAGCAATAATTCGATCCTTTTCTAAAATCAAGTCATTTCGAGTTTGCAATTCTAAAGCGTTCATTGCTGCTTTAATTAGATTATAAAAATGCGACTGAGATACATCAACTTTTTTAGCATTGTGGCGAGTTTTTCCTAAAAGTCCAATTTTTTGTCCTTGCTTGACTGCTAAAACATAACCTTGATAATTTTTAATTTTCAATTCTTTGACAAAATCCGCTTGAACTAAACTGCAAGTATATGTCCGGTGGTCAAAATAAAATTCTGCTTTCATAAAAAAGCACCCCTTTCTGCTAAACTCCCGCAGAATTATAGCACGAACAAGGTTAAAACTTGAACGAAATCTTTGAATGTAGCAGGACTTACGGACTTCAACTAAAGAAACCGGGTTTTTTACCGAATCTGCGGGTTACAACGCATAATTATCGCAAAAAACCCGGTTTCTCGGCCCCCCATGCGCAAGTCCTACTATTGGTAGTGGTAAGGTGCGCACTGCGCACCCTACAGACTTAGCATAGTTTCTAATCATTGCTTGATTTTATGACATGAGCGATTTTCTATCCTTGACTGCGATCGGCTGTTTCTCAATCAATTGTTTTTTGTATAACCTTCAGGATTTAAGTCAAACAAACTTAGCTGAAGCGGCAGATAGTTTTTTTTGTTTTTGTTAAACTTGCTTAAAATTCTTGCTTCTAAATCTTGATGTGCTTCTAAATTGCCATCTGACAAAATGTGATTAATTTGTAAGTTATATTTTCTAACTTGGTGGCAAACTAAAATATTTCTGTGACAGGCGATCGGGTCTTTTTCCGCACACATTAAACTGATTTTATAATTTTCGATGCCTTTGAGCAAGCGCTGAATTCCTGCTGAAAATAAAGGAGTTGCTGCTATGCGATCGTACAAAGCTTTACCGTTAGTATCGTAACAGCTTAAATCTTCCGGTCTCGCGCCCAATTCTTTACCTAAAAAAACGTATTTAATTCCCGCAGCAGATAGAGAAGCTTTAATTTGGGATTGATTAAAATGAGGTAGATAACGGCTGAACGGGTGCGATCCTCTTCGAGGGCTTCGCTAACGCACATCCGCAACCGCCGTAATGCCGTGTTTTTCCAGCAGGAAAAGAAAGGCTTCAATACTCTGATTGGAGTGCCCGATCGTAAATAATTCCATTGTTTCGATTTTACTATTTAGTCTTTGCCTTGCAAAGGAGAGTTTGTGCGGCCCGCTGGTTTTACGCGGCGGGTTTTTTCGTCAACTTTTGAATCAAAAGTTGCAAAGCCAGCAGCATCAAACCCACAGATGCAAAAGCAAAAACGCCTCCACCCAAAGCCACAATTCCCATTACTAAAGTTCGCACAGCCGCCGCAATATTAATTACAGTCACATTATCGGAATGAATCGGCTTGTTAGCGAAAGTTTGGGCGATCGACAAAGTTAGCGCCCCCATTGCCGCCGCAAAGCCGCCCGCCATCAGCGAACCAGTCGCGCAGCGCAAAACCGTCGGCGGCGCAGGAGATACGGGCGCTGCATCCCCAGCCGCACTTAGAGGTTGAGAAGTAGAATTTGGATTAGTTAAATCAGTCATTGCGATGTTAGATTTGAGATATTTGATTTTAGATTTCGGTTAATTTACCAAAACTAAAATCCGTGTTTTATGGCATTTTATCAGTTCTTCGAGATCGATCGGCTCTGTGCAAAGTTAGATCCCTATTTGCCGTTAGCGCAGCCCTCGGAGAGGATCGCCCGCCAGACGCATTTAACAACGCAGCGCGATCGCCCCAGCTTCCAGTTACACCCTGGAAATCGGCGGTTTCGGATCGTTTTCCTCCGAAAAAATCCGAATCCCAGTATTGCTAAACTTGGCAACCCAAAAATCCAAATCTGGAGAAGCGAGATCGCTTTTCACCCGTTCCAAAACCTGCTGAGCCTGCTCTTGAGACTGGGCCAAAGCAAACACCGTGGGCCCGGAACCGGACATCATCGTTCCCAAAACCCCCGCCGCTTCAAAAGCCTCCCGCAACTGCAACACCTGCGGATAAACAGGTAGCGCTACCTTTTCTAAATCGTTGTGCAGCAATTGACCGATTTTCGATCGGTCTTTTTGGGCGATCGCCGCCACCATCGGGCCCGAATGCAGCCGTTCCCGCCGACAGTCCAAATCCTCGGCCGCACAATAGGTACTGCTGAACTGCTGGCGGTAAGTTTGATACGCCCATGCCGTAGAAATACTGAGGTTGCGGTACTTTGCCAGCACCACAGACAAACCGCCAAAATCCGGCAGCGGCGACAGTTTATCCCCGCGCCCCGTTGCCAGCGCCGTACCTCCAGCAATGCAAAAAGGCACATCCGAACCCAAAGTTCCCCCCAACTCTTGCAACTCCGACTGAGTGAGTCCCAATTGCCACAGCAAGTCCATCCCGACTAAAACCGCCGCCGCATTTGCCGAACCGCCAGCCAACCCCGCCGCCACCGGAATCTGCTTGTGAATGGCAATTTCGACACCGCCGTATTTCGCCAAAGCATCGGGGAATTGCTTCGCTAGCAAATCCGCTGCCCGGTACGCTAGATTATTCTTATCGGGCGGGACTTGCGGGTGATCGCAGCGCACGCGGATCGTGTCGGTACCGATCGCGCGCAAGTCAATTCGATCGGCTAAATCTATGCTTTGCAGTACCATCGCCAGTTCGTGATATCCGTCGGGGCGATCGCCTATTATTTCCAAATACAGATTGATTTTTGCTGAAGCTAGCAGAGAATATGAACGCATAGGTGATTAAGCCGCAGGTGAAAGAAACCCCTGGTTGAAATTAATTTACACCAGTCCGAGTCCATTTTCTCACAACTCAAAGGAAATATTATGCAGGAAATGTGGAAAACTTTTATTAGTTCGGGGTCATTTATTCCTCACGGTCACTGCTATCTGTGGCAGACTCCTTTAGTCTGGCTTCACGTAGCCTCAGATTCGATAATTGCGATCGCCTATTTTTCCATCCCCATTACACTAATTTATTTTATTTCAAAACGCGAAGATTTGCCCTTTGACTGGATCTTTGCCATGTTTGGAGCCTTTATTGTCGCCTGCGGGATCACTCACCTATTTGAAATTTGGACACTTTGGCATCCTACCTATTGGCTTTCAGGAACCATGAAAGCAATTACCGCCACTATTTCATTTGCTACAGCAATACTTTTAGTAGACTTAATCCCTCAAGCCCTAGCCCTTCCCAGTCCCGCCCAGCTAAAACTAGCAAACAGCCTCCTAGAATCTGAAATAGTCGAACGCCAATCAGCAGAAGCAGCACTGAAAAAAGCCAAAGAAGAATTAGAAATTCGAGTAGACGAACGCACCGCACAGTTAAAGCAACAAACTCTACAACTAGAACAAACTTTGTTAGAATTGCAGCAGACTCAATCCAAGCTTATTCAAAGCGAAAAAATGTCATCTCTGGGGCAAGTAGTAGCTGGTGTCGCCCACGAAATAAACAATCCCGTCAACTTCATTTACGGCAATCTGACTCCCGCTAGCGAGTATGCAAACAGTTTGCTAGAACTGGCAGATATCTATGAAGAGCAGTATCCCAATCCCCTACCGATAGTTAAAGAAAAACTCCAATCTATAGATTTAGATTTTATCAAACAAGACTTACCCAAAATTTTATCTTCCATGAAAACAGGGGCTGACAGAATCCGCGATATTGTAAAATCGCTCAGGATTTTTTCTAGGCATGACGAAGCAGAAATGAAATTAGCCGACATTCACGAAGGTATTGACAGCACCCTGATGATGTTGCAAAACCGCCTGAATCCCAAAGCCGATTATCCTAGTATTGAAATTATTAAAAATTACGGCAATTTACTGAAAGTCGAGTGCTATCCCGGACAGCTAAATCAAGTATTTATAAATATATTCAATAACGCTATTGATGCTTTCGAGGAAGATTGCGAATACCAGCAACTTGCCGCTCCTAAAACCAATCCCAGAATCCTCATAATTTCTACCAAAGTTTTAGACGCAGAATGGGTAGAAATCAGAATTTTTAACAATGGCCCAGGAATAACCGAAGCGGTAGCCGAGCAGATATTTAATCCTTTTTTTACAACGAAACCTGTAGGTAAAGGTACGGGACTGGGTTTGTCTATCTGCTATCAAATTATCACAGAAAGACACAAAGGTGACTTGCAGTGTATTTCAGCGCCGGGACAAGGTATAGAGTTTATTATAAAAATTCCGATTAGGGTTAGAGAATAATTCCACAATCAAAAGCCAATCGATTTTAGATTAGACCTCTGGCATAATTATTGTGGAACAGGCATCCTGCCTGTTCAAGACAGG
>JAUBOG010000276.1:0-8850 GCA_036700105.1 Microcoleus occultus BM001215583 | reverse complement strand
GGACAAGATTCTTCTCAAAGTCCCCCTTCTTAAGGGGGATTTAGGGGGATCGAGACTTCGATAAAAACGAGATATACAGAGAGTTTTAGTCTTAAGTTGATACCAATGGGCTTTTGGAGTGTCCCTACGGGGATTTATCGCTCCGGGGTGTACTTCACAAACGTGGAATATGCTGTATATTGACGGTTTTTAAACGGAAGCTTCCAAAGTCGCACCGACAACTCGATGATCTCGATCTTTTGCCAAATAGCTTACCGCAGCCCGTGCTTGAGGATTGTCAAATTTTCTGAGGGCGCGCGCAACTCGCAGCCGAATTCCCCAGTAATCGGAACTGACTAAAGGTAACAATTGCTGCAATGCCTCTTCTTGCTTCTCCGTATTTGCCAGCAGACCAAATCCGTCAATTGCTACTTCTTGAACTGGCAAATCTTCGCCGACTAGACCGATCGCGCAAATTTCAAATATCGCGTCGGGACAGTGCATTTCGTACAGCGGAGCCATGATACTGCGGCGGACGAGCCAATTGTCATCGCGGCGAAAAGCTTCCACCAAGTGCGAAATCGCCTCGGTTCCGAACATTGACACAGAATTAGCGGCTTCTGCGCGCACGTTAGGATCGCGATCGAACTGCATCATTTTCAGCAAAGCCGCAAAAGACTCCGCAGTTTGACTTTTGCGCAATCCCATCGCCACGAACGATCGCACCATAAACTCAGGATCGTCCACTTTGCTCAGCAACATCGGCAGCGCCACCGCAGAATCGCACTTTCTCAAAGCAGTTATCGCCCGCAGCCTGTCTTGAGAATCCGAACTTTGCAGCGCTGCTTCGATTTCGCTAATTTCCATAACCCAATTCAGATATATTTTTGTTACTTTTCTTGACAACTTTAGCAATTATTGCCGCATTTTGGGAAAATTAAAAAAAATTCACTTATTTAGATTATGTCTGCAAATTTAGAGGCTCAAACTTCAACGCCCGAAGAAGTTCAGGAAGTAATTGCTGAGTTGGAACAATACCGGCAGCGGCTGATCGACGACACGCTGGAAATGGCTAAAAAAGTAAAAATGCCCAAGCAAGCAGTGATAAAGCAGTTAGAAAATCATCCAGAGATAGTTTATATCGACGGGGCGCTCGCAAATTTGCGAACGCAGCAAAATCCGTAAAAAACAGATTAATTGCGGCTCTTTAGCAGGGTGCGGAATGCACGGCGGCCTGCATTCCGCACCCTGCTAAAAATGAGATTAATTGCGGTTTATCAGGGCTTTTGATAGCTAGAATAGAAGCTCCAGATACCGGAATTATTTAAAAAGTTGGGTATCGAAGAAAAGCAAACACCGAGATTGCCTAGATATATCCGCAGTTAGATGATTAATTGTTCGTTTGACGGCAAAATAAATTGCAATAGAAATATACGATAATACGCAGCCAGCAAGATATCTGCTCCAAAACATGAATCCTAAAAAGTCTTCCAAGAAATCTCAACCCAAAGCTGAGAGCCAAGCCGATCGCCAGCAACAGCACAATCAAAACGAATTATTTCCAGTCGTCGGAATTGGAGCCTCAGCAGGTGGATTGGAAGCCTTTATGCAATTGCTGAGCCATTTGCCGATCGATACAGGCATGGCATTTGTAATAATTCAGCATATGTTGCCGGCTCAGGAAAGTTTGTTGAGCGTGATTCTGAGCCGATCGACCCAGATGCAGGTGCATGAGGTGACAGACGGGATGCGCGTAGCACCAAATCAAGTCTACGTCATCCCCCCGAATGCCAGCATGACCATCGCTCGGGGGATTCTAAACCTCAAGCCTCGGGGCACGGGACGCGGCATATTTATGTCAGTGGATACTTTTCTGTTTTCCCTCGCCGAAGAACGCGGGAACAAAGCCATCGGCGTCATTCTGTCCGGGGGCGACAGCGACGGTGCCCAAGGATTAAAAGCGATTAAGGCCGCCGGCGGTATTACTTTTGCCCAATGCGAAGACTCGGCACAAGTCAGCAGTATGCCGAACACGGCGGTGGCGACCGGTCAGGTAGACTTTATCTTGACACCGCAAAAAATAGCCCAAAAAATAGCCGAGCTAGGCCGTCATCCCTACCTTGCCGATCGGCCTGCGACAGACTCAGCCGCCAGCGAAGATGCGATCGAAAGTAAAGATGCGATCGCCGCAATCTACTCTTTGCTGCGATCGGCTACAGGAGTAGACTTCACTGACTACAAGCAAACCACCTTGAAGCGGCGGATACAGCGGCGGATGTTGCTGTACAAGCTGGAACGGATCGAAGATTATGCCGAATACCTCAAAAACACGCCTGCTGAAGTAACGGCGCTGTACGGCGATGTCTTAATTCACGTCACCAGCTTTTTCCGCGATCCCGAAAGCTTTGAGGTTTTAAGCAGCCAGGTTTTTCCCGAAATCGTCAAAGATAAATCGCCGAAAACACCGATCCGAATTTGGATTGCCGGCTGTGCGACGGGCGAGGAAGCTTACTCGATCGCCATCTGCTTGCTAGAGTTTTTAGGAGATGGATCTGCTAAGCAGCCGATTCAGATTTATGCGACAGACATCAGCGAAAACGCGATCGCCCACGCCCGCAACGGCTTCTATACGGCGGGCCAAGTCGCCGATGTTTCGCCCGATCGCCTGCACCGGTTCTTCGTGCAAATCGAGGGCGGATACCAAATCGCTAAGTCCGTGCGCGAACTCTGCGTTTTTGCCAGACAAAATTTGATTAGCGATCCGCCGTTTTCGCGGATGGATTTGATTACCTGTCGGAACGTGCTGATCTATCTGGGCTCCGGGCTGCAGAAAAAACTGCTGCCGATGTTCCACTACGGACTCGGGCCCGGTGGCTTTTTGATGTTAGGCACTTCAGAAACGGTTGGTGATTTTGCAGAATTGTTTGCGCTATTCGACAAAAAGAACAAAATTTATGCTAAAAAACTGCTGTCGCATTGGCTCAGCATTGATTTAAATGCTAGCAGCTATCCTCTGACAGCCGTCAATACTTTACCGGTGCAGACGGAAAGGTTGGACGAAATCGAAGTGGAGAAAGAGGCCGATCGCCTTGTTTTGAATCACTATGCCCCAGTCGGGGTGATAATTAACCACAACAGCGAGATTTTGCAGTTTCGGGGACAGACGAATGCCTACCTAGAACCGGCTCCCGGTAGGGCGAGCTTGAATTTGCTGAGAATGGCAAAAGAAGGATTGCGCGTCGAACTGCGGGCTGCAATTAGACAAGCCTCGCAGCAGAAGCAGCCGATCGCGCGATCGGGCTTGCAAGTTAGAGAGGGCGATCTCGTCCGGCCCGTGAGAATTAATGTGATTCCATTCCAAGCCGGGGCTGCGAGTAAAGACTATTTTTTAGTGCTGTTTCAAGACGAGCCGCAGATCCCTGCGTCTTCGGAGGCCGACGGCGACGGTAGAGTCAACTCCGACCCGAAAACCGATGACAGTCTGGAGGTTGCGAGGCTGCTGCTGGAACTGAAAACCACAAAAGAACACCTCGGAGCGATCGTCCAAGAACATCAAGCCGCCAACCAAGATTTGAGAGCCGCCAACGAGGAGATTTTGTCGAGCAACGAAGAGTTGCAAAGCATGAATGAGGAACTCGAAACCGCGAAAGAAGAGATTCAAGCAACCAATGAAGAACTGAACACGATTAATGACGAATTGCAGCGGCGCAATCTGGAATCAACTCAGGTGAGCAACGATTTGCAGAACCTGCTCGCCAGCATCAATATTCCGATTCTGATGCTGGGAGGCGACCTGCGAGTCCGCCGGTTTACTCCCGCAGTCGAAGGCATCTTCAGCTTGATTTCTAGCGATGTGGGGCGGTCTTTGAGCGACATCACCCACAAGTTGATACTGCCGGACTTAGAGCAACTGAT
Source organism: Microcoleus occultus BM001215583 (assembly GCA_036700105.1). Classification (GTDB taxonomy): domain Bacteria; phylum Cyanobacteriota; class Cyanobacteriia; order Cyanobacteriales; family Microcoleaceae; genus Microcoleus. The sequence continues at coordinate 4,956 of JAUBOG010000276.1, read as the reverse complement.
TTTAGAGGTGATCCGCACGCTCAATTTGAAAGTTCAGGAGGTTCAAGATCGAGACGGTCGCTGGTACGATCTGCACATTCGACCCTATCGGACGATCGACCACAAGATTGACGGGGCTGTGGTGATGTTGGTGGATATCAACGAACTCAAACAAAGCGCCCAGCGTTTGATGGAAGCGAAAAATTACGCCGAAACGATCGTGGAAACCGTGGTGCAACCGCTGCTAGTCCTCGATCTCAACCTGCGGGCGGTTACGGCAAATCATGCTTTCTACGAGACGTTTCAGGTGACGCCCGCCCAAACAGAGCACCGATCGATCTTCGATCTGGGTAACAGACAGTGGAATATTCACGGACTGCGATCGCTCCTAGAAGTAATTCTGGCAGGAAATGCCGAGTTTCAAGATTTAGAGGTCGAGCATGACTTCGAGCCGATCGGGCATCGAATCATGGTGTTCAAGGCGCGCAAAATGCCTCCGATCGGCGATACACAGATGATTCTGCTGGCGATCGAGGATATTACCGAGCAAAAACGGTTGGAGACGGAACGCAGCCTGCTGATGCAAGAACAATCGGCTCGGGCGGCGGCAGAGGCGGCCAACCGCGCCAAAGATGAGTTTTTGTCCGTCCTTTCTCACGAACTGCGGACGCCGCTGAATGCGATGATTGGCTGGGCACAGTTGCTGCGCCTGAAAAAATTTGATGCGGCTAAAACCGAGGAGGCGCTAAAAACGATCGAGCGCAGCGCCAAAGCACAAAACCAGCTCATCGATGACATCTTAGACGTTTCGCGGATTACCGCAGGCAAATTTCGGCTCAACGCTTGTCTGATCGAGCTGAATCCGCTGGTGGAAAACGCGATCGAGGTGGTTCGTTTGGCAGCAGCAGCCAAAAACATTCAACTTGAATCCAGCCTCACTCCTTTAACCGCAAAAGTGTTGGGCGATCCGAGCCGCTTGCAGCAGGCGCTGTGGAATATACTTTCAAACGCGATTAAATTCACCCCCGCCGGAGGCAGAGTTGACATCGCACTCTTCTGCATTGATGGCATGGCTCAAATCCAAATTAGGGATACTGGTAAGGGCATTCACCCTGATTTTCTCCCCTATGTGTTCGATCGCTTCCGTCAGGCGGATAGCAGCTACTCTCGAAAAGACTCTGGGTTGGGGCTAGGGCTCTCGATTGTCCGCCATTTAGTAGAACTCCACGGCGGTACTGTTGATGCAGAAAGTTCAGGTGAGGGACAAGGGGCAACGTTTACCGTGAGGTTGCCGCTGCGAACAGACGAAGGAAGTTCGACGCCCAGTGTTTTAGAACCAGTAGATTGGGCAAACGAGCCCGCGATGCCCGCGGCTGACATTCCATCGTTGGCGGGTGTGCGAGTTCTGGTTGTGGATGACGAATTAGATATGCGTCAGTTATTCACCACAATTTTGGAGGAGTACGGAGTTGAAGCTTGCGCGGCCGCATCGGCAACTGAGGCCCTCTCAATGTTGACGGCAAATCCTGAGAGATATGATGTACTTTTGTCCGATATTGGAATGCCAGAGCAAAACGGTTATTCGCTAATTCGGCAGGTGCGGGCACTGAGTGCCGAGGCTGGGGGACAAATTCCGGCGGCCGCGCTCACGGCCTATGCTAGAGATGACGATCGAAAAGAGGCGATCGCTGCGGGTTTTCAGATTCATGTCGCTAAACCGATTCAGTCAGTTCAATTGGCTGGGATCGTGGCTTCTTTGGCCGGGCGGGTTTAGATATTGGCACTGCCGCGTCCCTACAATTAATTGATTATTTTAGGGTAGGGAAACGGCATTGCCGTGTCCTCCTGATTAAATCGGAAGTTCGATCGTAAATTCTGTCCCCGATCCCAACACCGAATCACAAGTCAAAGTTCCTCCGTGAGTTTCTTCGACAATTTGCCGGCTAATCGACAATCCTAAACCCGTTCCTTTCCCCACAGCCTTCGTCGTAAATAAATGGTCGAAGATTTTTGACTTCACTGACTCTGGCATCCCGTTGCCGTTATCTTTAATGGCGATCGCGATCGTTGCACCGTCCTCAGATATTTTAGTCATAATAGTAATCCGATTAAGATTCGCTTTAATCTCAGCAAAACTGTGACCTTGATTGCCTTCTTCTAAGGAATCAATCGCATTAGCTAGAATATTCATAAATACTTGATTTAACTGCCCTAAATAGCAGGTAATCTGGGGAATATTTCCGTATTCTTTAATAATTTGAATCGCCGGACGTTGATGATTAGCTTTCAAGCGGTGTTGTAAAATCGCCAAAGTGCTGTCAATCCCGTCGTGAATATTTGCAGCAACTTTATAGTTAACATCGGCACGGGAAAAAGTGCGGAGAGAAATACTGATATTACCAATTCGTTCTGTCCCAGCTTTCATAGATGAAAGCATTTTCGGTAAATCCTCTAAAAGATATTCTAAATCGATTTCCTCTGCATTTTGTTCGATTTCCGAGCCTGGATTCGGTGATAGTTTCTGATAGAGTTGCAAGTGATTGATTAAATCTGTAACAGCGGTGGTAGCTTGGTCGAGATTCCCGCTAATAAACCCGACAGGGTTGTTAATTTCGTGGGCAACACCCGCGACGAGATTGCCGAGAGCAGACATTTTTTCACTTTGAACGAGTTGCAGGTGAGCTTGTTGCAAGTCTTTGATGTATTGTTCTAGTTGTTGAGATTTTTCTTGTTCTCTTATATAAAGATGGGCATTTTCTTGATTCGTTTTTTGCAGATTAATGAAAGCCGTTTGCAGTTGAGCGGCCATGTTATTAAAAGTTGTAGCTAATACTCCTAGCTCATCATTCCTGTCGGCGGTTACTATTTGCTCAAATTGACCGTCTGCTAAAGCTATCGCAGCATTTTTTACTTGCAGAATTGGTTGGATAATCCAGCGAGTTGTCAGAATGCCGATCGCAATAGAAACTACTAAGGCGATCGCGCAGAGAACGATCGCGATCCGAGTATTGGCGTTGATTTTATCCATAAAACTGGATTCTGGAACAACGACGACAATCAGCCAATCTATACCTCGATTGTCAGAGAATCGGGTTACTTGTACAAATTGGCGATCGGCATTTATCTTAAAATCAAGCTGGCAGTTATGGGAAATTCGATCGAAACCGTGAAAGCGATCGCTCAAATGCTGTGCTGTTAAACTAATTAAGGGAATTTTGCTTTCTCTTGCCTGAAGCCGCTTGGAACTCTTGCCATCAGCCGCCACAACAAAAGGTTTTTCAGTTGTCGAAGAAGCAACAATAAATCCCGATCGTTCGATGATAAAAGTTTCTCCCAATCGCCCGATTTTCGCCTGCCTCAGAAATTTACTAATATCAGATAGAACTAATGCAACTCCTAGAACTCCCACCAGTTGTCCTGATTTGTAAACTGGCAATCCGGCATCAATGCTAATGTTGGGAGTTGGAGCCACCCAGACAGAGATTGGACTCCAGATAGCTTTGCCTTCCTTGGCTGCAACTTTGTACCAAGGTAGAGTGCGCGGATCGAAGTTGGGAGTAACTGACAGCAATTTGCCGCGCTCGCCAACATTATTGACTGCATAGTTAGAAAACTTGCCCCTGTCTGACTTTTCGACAATGCCGATATTAAATATGCGGTTTTCTAGCCTGCCAGTACCAATAAATTCTCCAAATTTACTGCTATAATGAATGTAACTTACAGTATCAAATTTCTGCATTTGCCGCCAAAAATATCGTTCCAAAGTTGCCCGGTTTTCTACATTTAAAATCCCCATATTAACAGCATCTATATTGACTTGATTGATAGTATGAGGCTGGGCCAAAAAAGTGTTGAGGTGCTGTTGGATGCGAGCAGTAACTTCGCTCCGCAGTTGAGTGGCAACATTGTTCACGGCTTCCTGTCCGTTTTGAAATGAAAGATAGCCGACTAAGGCTACAGTGCCAACAATTTCTACAATAAAAGGAACGATCAAAGCAGTGCGGAGAGGAACTTGGCTTAAAATTTTAGATAGACGTAACATTTCTGGTAAAAGTTTATTGTTTAAGTAGTTTGTTTGCTGACTGCGCCTGGAAAAGCGATAACTAATTTTAACTTAATTTTTTGAAAAACGCGAACAACCATTTATGATTTCAGGAATTACTGATTGCAGGACTTATATCATGTCCGATTGAATAGTTTAGGACTTAGATCGCGTCCAGGCGATCTATGCCGATCGCACGAATGGTAAAATGCAAATATGCCATCTCCGAGTAATTACTGACTAGCAATTTGTCTATGACTCTCCAACTAAGCGAAAAAGCCAAAGAATTAATCCCGAAAGCCCGAATTGTCAGCTTTGCCGCCTGGAAAAGTTCGCACTCTCCCGCAGAAATCCAACTGTTTCAGGCTGCTGACGGCGCAAGTCGCTATCTCGCCGATGAAGATTTGCAACAACTTCATTCATCGGAACCAACATCGGTTTATACTGCCAAGTTTCTGCGCGACAGTGCGGCCGATATCGTATCCGAAGCCAGAGAACAAGTTTTAGCCGAATATCCGAATATTTCTCAACCGGGCGGCGAACTTTATCCACCAGCCCGGGCTGAGGCTTGCTGGCGAGATTTCTGGCATTTTCTCCGCTGCATTACCTATGGAATTGCCGGAAACACCGCCGAATTTACCAGCGATGAAGGGCTGCACAACATGAATTTGCTCTATCAAGAATTGGGCGTTCCTTTGCAGGCAATGGTTCTGGGTTTGGAAGGTATCAAGGCTGCTAGTCTGAAGCGGTGCGGTGCGGGCGATCGGGCAAAATTAGCTCCTTATTTCGACCATTTGATTCAGAAAATGAGCCAGTTTAGTTAAAAATTCCATTCATAAAAGCGGGCGGTTTCAACCGCAGATTATCTAATACCAATTTAATGGGTAGTTGCAAATATCTCGATCCCCCTAAATCCCCCTTAAGAAGGGGGACTT
>JAUBOG010000275.1:0-8853 GCA_036700105.1 Microcoleus occultus BM001215583 | reverse complement strand
CCTACAGCGCTACCGACAACAGCGGCGCTACCAGCCCCGCTACCGCTACTGTGGCTGCTATCCCAGCGGTGGCGCCAACTCCGACGCCAACTCCGACGCCAGCTCCAGCGCCGATACCAACTCCGGCACCGATACCAAGCCTGGTTCCCGAACCAGAAATGGACTGTGACTGCGAACCTCTGGTAGGAAAACCGGGAATTAACTTTCCGCTACCGACTCAACCGCCCGCAGTTTCGTTTCAGAGACCGATTACACAGCTCGGAGACGGACAAACTACCAAAGCAACTGATGCTGACGATTCGATCGCCGACGCCCGCGGCGACAACCAAAAAATCATCGGTTTTCAAGGCAATGACTTGCTTTTAGGCAAAGATGGCGCTGACGAACTTCAGGGAAATGAAGGCAACGACTCTATTTATGCCGACGAAGACACAGACATTGTTTACGGCGGCAAGGAGAACGATTTAATCTTCGCCGGGAAAGACAGCGACTGGATTGCTGGTGAATACGGCTCGGATACTCTGTTGGGCGATCGAGGTGCGGACACTATTTTAGGCAATGGCGGTCGCGAAAACTCGCTCAACCCTCAAGACGATCGCGATTCGATCTTCGGAGGCGACGGTACAGACATCATCAACGCTGGCGAGGGCGACGATACCGTTTATGCTGGCAAAGATAACGATCTTGTCCTCGGAGGTAAAAACCAAGATTTGATCTGGGGCGAACTCGGCTCGGATACATTGATTGGCGGCACTGAAGACGACAGCTTGTTTGGCGGCAACCGCGACAAGGGAGCCATCGACAGCCAGGGACGCGACCTCCTGTACGGAGGCTTCGGCAACGACTTGCTCAGCGGGCAAGAAAACGAGGATACGCTGATTTCTGGCAAAGATAACGATGTCGCTTACGGAGGCAAAGGCAATGACCTCGTTTTCGGTCAACTCGGCTCGGATACCCTCTACGGCGGCGAAGGTATTGATACTCTCCTCGGTGACAGCGGCAGTTCCAACCCTGTTGGGGATGCTGTCGAACAAGACTTAATTTTTGGCGGCACCGGCGGGGACATCATCGGCGGCGGCAACGGCGACGATACCGTGCAAGCTGGTAAAGGCAACGATTGCGTTTGGGGCGGCAAAGATAATGACCTGGTTTGGGGCGAAATCGGCAACGATACCCTGACTGGGGACAGCGGTAACGACACGATTTACGGCGGTGTTCGAGATTTCCAGCGCGAAGATGCCGGTGGAATGGACTGGATCTTTGGCAACAGGGGCTCTGACTTGCTGTTCGGGATGGAATCTGACGATACGATCGCCGGCGGTAAAGCTAACGATGACATTTACAGCGGTAAAGGTAACGACTTCATCCACGGAGACCAAGGCGACGACTTAATTTACGGCGGTGACGGCAGCGACGAGATTTGTGGCGGTGACGGCAACGATACCATTTTTGGCGATCGCTCCGACAACCGGGGAGTTGCAGTCGGTGAAGTCGGCCAGCAAGAGTGTATCAGCGGCGGTGATGGCAATGACCTGATCTACGGCAACGAAGGGCAGGATATGCTTAACGGCGATGCTGGTAGCGATACTCTGTTTGGCGGTAAAGACACCGACATCCTGTTTGGAGGCGAAGGTGATGATTGGCTGTTTGGAGGCGCAGGCGACAATACTTTGTCTGGAGGTGCTGGCAGCGATCGATTTATCTTGGGTGCTGGAAGCGGCTCGAATACTATCCTTAACTTCGAGGTTGGCATCGATAAATTGCTGTTGGCCGGTGGGCTGAGTTTCGAGCAGTTGCAATTCACCGCAACCCCGAACGGCTCATTGCTGCGAGTAACCGGAACCGGGCAAGTTTTAGCTAACTTTGTCGGGGGTACCGGTGCGATCGCCTCTTCGGATTTCTTATCCTCAAATGTCTTGCGTTCTGAAGGTTAAAATTGCGGGCTTTCGTCCCCAATTCTCATGACAAAATGCCGCAGCAGTTCTCAACTTCTGCGGCATTCCTAATTTATGAAAGCGCAATCTGCTTGCGTAAAAACAATCGGCGCGGCTGGCCGAACACCCAACAAGTCCAATTCCAATCTACCTGTTGCAAGCGGTAGCCAGCCTGATAGTACAACTGTCGCGCTGCGTGGTTATTTTCCAAAACGTGGAGGTAAATCTCTGAAAATCCCCATTCTTTGGCTGTCTCCTCGCAGTTAGCGAGCAGTTTTTGAGCTACTCCTTGTCGCCGATACTCCGGGTGAACGGCTAAATTCGACAAATAAGGATAGTCAGAACTCGGGATTTGCCAAGGAAAGCGAGAACGCATAGCCATTTCTACTGTTCCGGCCATGCAGCGTTCTCGGTGCGATCGATAATTCTGCATTCCTTCCTCGCGCGATGCTAGCTCCGCAACCAGACAAATATAATGTTCTGCTTTAGAACGCAGTCGATTTTTTAAATCTTCGTAAATGCCTAAACGCAACACCGGATATATCCATTCTACAAACCCCTCGCGGGAGTGAAAACTCATTGCCAAAATATCGGCTAGCTGCGCCAAGTCGTTCGACGCAGCGACGCGGATCGAAAAGCCAGAAAGTCCGGGAGTTTGTTTTTGGTGAGACGGTGAGGAAAAAAAGGAAGGATTCACAATTCCAGGTCACTATATTATTTTTTTTACCTTAGTTTCTAAGCTGTCGATCTTAGAAATTTCACTGATGTTATACTGAATGTTATATAGCCTTTTTTAGGTTTTTGGATGCATTCCTGGGTATAGGGCCTAGGGCATTCGCGGTTCCTTTTCATACAAGCTAATTGCCAAAGTGCGTACCTCACAACGCTTGAAAACTGTTATGACTTAACTTATAGGCATAGTTTATTCGCCTGATTAAATCACATTTTTTTTTGACTTTAAGTAGTATGAGTTGTAATTTGGAAACTATAAGCATTTTAGACTAAATTTATGACCGGTGAAAGCCCATCCCTTAATACTAAATTTGTAGGTAAGCTGTACTGCTTTTAAACTGTATCTTAACGGGCCCGCATCAAAAATCGTCAAATTCTCTACCCCCTCCCCGAATCATACCGCAAATAATTAAGGTGCATAACAGCTTAGGGCCAAAGCTATTAAAAACAATCAAAAATGTTTTAAGGTCAGGTGGTCGGCACCGGCTGGCGCTCTCAGAAGAGCGGAAATACCCGATCGCCTAAAATCAGTTTGTCAAGCGGTAATTGAAAAACTCAACGACTGGCCGTATCGTAACATCGGGCGCGCCCGATGTTAGGATGTTCGCTTCCGACTCCAGAACCCGACAACTTAGCTTTCGGCAGTTATGAGCAATTCCTCGCCCGTCGCGGGAGCCAAGGATGGCCGCCGCCTGTGGCACTTTCTTGCTCGCTCTGGTGCTGCGATACTCGGAGCTTGCGGGCGATCGAGACTTATCATACCTCGATCGAGCAACAAGGCTGATTTCCACTCGAGTACATCCCTAGCTAAGATTAACAGATGGATGTTCGAGCTTGCGGTGTTTCGCCGCAGTAATTTGGCGGTGGAAGCTCTGCAGTTGGCACAAAAGATGCCAAGATTGGGGAAAAAGTGCAAGTCTCACTCAGATCGTACAGCAATTGCGTCACTCCCGCAGACGCCTCTGCAGTTTGTCAGTCAACCCCCGAATATCAATCAGGGACGCGGACGCCCGATCCCGGGCCGTATCCTTTCATCGGACGGTTTAAAGTTCTGTTACCTTGAGAAAGGAAAATACAGGCAAAAATGTTGGCTGTCTACCGTATCGTGCTGCGGGTAGTTTTCACATACCAAATAAAACAGACCGGCCCAATGAGAATAGGAGATAAATTTGGCAAATCAACTCGCGATCGGGACGCTTATTTCTATGTATTATGAGATATCCAGACGGCAGTTAAAAGTGCCGGATTCGAGTTTTTCGGCTCTGCAAGCAGGTGAAGGGTCAAGGGCACTTCGCGCCAGGCGAGTTTATGTGAATATCATTAAATAATAAAATTGGGGTGCGCGACAGAAAACTGTGGCTTCAGAAGAATTCGGAATTGAAAACCCAAATATCATAAATTAAGGTTAATTCTGGCTGAGACTTGCTTCACAAAAACTTCAATTTCACACGCGATTGTGACTTCAATAATGGAAATCGGCGAATTCTTCCTTTCATCAGACTTGTTAAATCGAACTGCCCCGGGGCACAGGAGAACGGTGCATGAATTCCCAAGAAAATCCTAAGATAAAAATTCTGGTGGTCGATGACGAACCGGATAACCTCGACTTGCTTTACCGCACCTTCCATCGAGACTACAAAGTGCTCAGAGCCGAATCTGGCCCCGCCGCTCTCAAAATTTTGGCAAAAGAGGGAGAAGTTGCCGTGATTATTTCCGACCAGCGAATGCCAAAAATGAGCGGTACGGAGTTTCTCAGCCTGACGGCGGCTCAATACCCGGACGTGATCCGAATTATTTTAACTGGCTATACGGATGTTGAAGATTTAGTCGAGGCGATTAATGCTGGCAAAGTATTCAAATACGTTACCAAGCCTTGGGATGCTGAAGACCTCAAAGTTCTTGTCAGTCAAGCTGTTAATACTCACAATCTCCTGAAAGCGCGCACTAATGAACTGCGCAGGGCTCTCTCGCAAGAATCGCTGCTTTATGCCGTTACCAATACTATTCGATCGGCTCCCAATTACCAGCAAATGCTGCAAAGAATTGTGGAAACTATCGGGCAGATGTTTGAGGTGAGTTGCTGTCTGCTGCGGCCGTTCCAAGATGGTCGGGTGGCCGATGAGTGGTTTGTATACCAGAAGGGCTCTGCAGCAGCCAGACAAGATGCGGATGCTGCCGGAATTTCGCCGGATTTGCTGCCGGATTTGGTTTGGGAAACTCTGGATGTGGAGGTGATTCAAGATGCCGAAACTGACGAGAGAGTTTTAAACTGGGACAATCAGCAGCGACAGCGGGCTTACCAAGCTGCGAATGTTCGATCGAGCTTGATCGTACCGCTGTTTTATAAAATGGAACTGATGGCAGTCTTGGCGATGCACTCGTTCGATCGACCGCGCCAGTGGGAAGACCACGAGGTACAGTTGGTAATTACGGTGGCCGACCAAGCGGCTTTGGCGCTTTCTCAAGCGAGGGCTTACGAACAGGTGCGGGCGCTGGCAAAGCGCGAGGCCTTAGTCAATACTATTACTACGGCAATTCGATCGAGCCTCGACCCCCAAAATATTTTTGCAGCGATTACTCAAAAACTCGGCCAAGCTTTGCAAGTTGACGGCTGCGCCCTATCTCTGTGGACAGAAGACGATGAATACGTCCAGTGCGTGGGGCTCTACGACGCAACTAGAGATACCGTGGCTGTGGAAGAGGGTTTTCACAATCCAGAGGTAGTTGGGAACCCTCTCGGGGCCGAGGCGGTTTCTGCCAGTAATGGTGGAAAAGCTCGCGGGTGGGTTTTTACCCATCCTTCCCTGCCGCAGTCTTTGGTGCCGATTCGGGGCAATCCGGTGCTGCTGCAAGTTATGGTATCAAAAGAACCAGTGGCGATCGAAGACCTCCACGATCGCCCCGAATTAAATGTTACAGAATTGCAAGTTCGATCGCCAGCCCGCGCTCTGTTAGTCGTTCCCTTACTCTCCGAAGGCAAAATCATCGGCAGTATTTCCCTGCGCCAAAATCGCAGCACCCGCCGCTGGAACCTCTCAGACATTGACCTGGCTCAAATAGTGGCAACTCAAGCGGCTCTGGCCGTGCAGCAGTCGCGCCTCTACCAGACTACCAGACAGCAGGCAGAACGGCTCTTGGAAGCCGATCGGCTCAAAACCGAATTTTTCCAAAATATCTCCCACGAATTCCGCACGCCTTTAACCCTAACTATCGGCCCTCTCGAATCAGCTTGCAACCGCAAAGAAGACTTACCCTACGAACAAGCGGTAATCGCTTTGCGCAATTCCCGCCGCCTCCTGCGCTTGGTAAATCAACTGCTGGACTTGCAGCGTCTCGATGCCGGACGGATGCAGCCTTCTTTTCGCCCCTGCGATTTAGTCGGTTTCTGTTACTCTACCGCAGAGTCTTTCCGCGCCTACTGCGAGAAAAAAGGACTGCACTTAATTACCCAACTGCAAGAATGTCCTTTACTTTATTTGGATATTGAAAGATTTGACAAAGTTATTTACAACCTGCTATCAAATGCTGTCAAATTCACCCCAGAAGGCGGAAATATCACCCTGACAGTTGCACCGGCCGGCGCTCACTGCTTGCTGCAAGTAAAAGACACCGGCATCGGCATTCGCACCGAACAAATTCCCTATTTGTTCGAGCGCTTTCACCAAGCCGAAGGCTCTGCCAGCCGTTCCTACGAAGGCAGCGGCTTAGGTTTGGCACTTGTCAAAGAATTAGTCGAACTGCACGGCGGTCAAATTTCCGTCGAGTCAGTTTACGGCGAAGGTACTACTTTTAGCGTTTGGCTGCACTTCGGTTCGACTCACTTGCCCGCTGAACGGGTACTAGAAATACCTGCGGAGTTTCACTCATCCAAAGCAGCGGTGGAATTGGCAGACGTGGAGGCTGATTTGTCGGAAGATGAGGCGGAAAATCACAATTTTGAGCCCCTGGAACCGGTAAATTCAGAAACAGCCGCAGGCACGGTTTTGGTGGTTGACGACAATCCCGATTTGCGCTTTTACGTGTCTGGAATTCTGCGAGATTCCGGTTTTGCAGTTTTGCTCGCCCGCAACGGAAAAGAAGGATTTGATATGGCAAAAAGCCGCCATCCCGATTTGATATTAACGGATTTGATGATGCCTTTGGTCTCCGGTTTGGATTTGATTCGGATGATTCGAGAAGATCGGGAATTGCAGGGAACTCCGGCAATTTTGCTGACTGCTAAAGCGGACGAAGATACTCGAATTGAAGGAGTAGAACGTGGGGCTGACGCTTATTTGTCCAAGCCTTTTAACGATCGCGAATTGTTGGCGGAAGTGCGGAATTTGATCGCCCTCAAACAAAACGAGCGCCGAGTGCAGCAGTTGAACAGTTATTTAACTGAGTCGGTGCTGCGCCGATTTTTGCCGCCGTCGATGGTGAAGGCCGCTGCGGCTGGAGATTTGGCCTTGGATTTGCGCCCGGAACCGCGATTGATTACTATTTTGTTTAGCGATATTGTCGGTTTTACGGAAATGGCTAATACGCTGCGATCGCGCCGGGTAGCTGAGCTGTTGAATGAATATTTGGCGGCAATGACTAAGGCTATTTTTGACAGCGGCGGTACGGTGGACAAGTTTGTCGGGGATGCGGTAATGGCTTTGTTTGGCGCGCCGGAGGAACTAACGCCCAACGAGCAAGTACGCCGCGCTGTAGCTGCTGCAAGGCAAATGCTGCGTGCTCTGACGGAACTTAACGAGCGCTGGTTGGAGCAGGGTATTGTGGGGGAAAACGGGGTTGCTCCGGTGCGGTTTCGCTGCGGGATTCACCAGGGTACTGCGGTGGTGGGGATGTTTGGCGGGCCTGACCGATCGGATTATACTGCGATCGGGCCGAGCGTGAATATTGCCGCCCGCTTGCAAGAGGTGGCGGAACCCAACACTGTGCTGATTTCGGCGGCGGTTGCAGATTATGTTGAGGAAAATTGGATTGTTAAATACAAGCCGCTGAAATTAAAGGGAATTGATGAAACAGTCTTGACTTTTGTACTCAATTGTGATTAGTTATTGGTTGTTTGTTATTGGCTATTAGTTGTTGGTTATTAGTTGTTGGTTATTAGTTGTTTGCTGCTAATTCCAATGCCCAATGCCGTGCGCGGGCCAATTCCCCATTCCCAATTCCCAATTCCCAATTCCCAATTCCCCATTCCCAATTCCCAATTCCCAATTCCCAATTCCCGATATTTTTAAAGTGACCAAAACTACTAACCAAAAATCCTATAACTATCCCTTTGACGGTTTATCTTTAGACGATCGCAATCCCGACTTCATTCAACTGTTGCTGCCTGTCTGGGAATGGCTGTACCGCTACTATTTTCGCGTCCAAAGCGACGGCTGGGAAAACGTCCCCGCGAGCGGAAAAATGCTCGTTGTCGGTTCTCACAACGGAGGAATAGCCACACCGGATATGTTTATGTTCCTGTACGAATGGTTCCGCAGGTACGGTACAGAGCGATCGGCCTACGGATTGATGCACCCGACAGTTTGGGAAGTTTCTCCTGATATTGCTAGCTTGGCGGTTCAGTGCGGCGCCCTGAAAGCGCATCCGAAAATGGCGATCGCCGCTTTGCGAAAAAATGCCCCAGTTCTGATCTATCCCGGCGGTGCCCAAGATGTTTTTCGCCCCCACCACTTGCGCGATAAAATCTACTTTGCCGGACGCAAGGGATTTATTAAATTAGCACTGCGAGAAGAAGTGCCAATTGTGCCAATTATTTCTACGGGCGCTCACGATACTCTGATAGTTTTGGCAGATTTTTACGAACAAGCAAAACAATTGCATGAATGGGGGATGCCGTGGTTGTTGGGCATCGATCCGGTGGTATTTCCGGTGTATTTGGGATTGCCTTGGGGACTGAGTATCGGGCCTTTGCCGAACCTGCCTTTACCGGTGCAAATTCGGACTCGCGTGTGCGAACCGATCGTATTTGAGAGGTACGGTAAGGAAGCGGCGGGCGATCGCGATTATGTCGATGCTTGTTTCGATTTAGTTACCAATCAGATGCAAGGAGAATTAGATTGTTTGGTTGGTAAGTGAGAATTGGACAAGTCTATTAATTATGCTTTCCGGTAACTAATACCATTTCTTTAAAATTGTGCAATACTCTTCGACCCCCCCGGCGCCCCCCTAGCGAAGGGGGGGCCCACAATAC
>JAUBOG010000274.1:0-8940 GCA_036700105.1 Microcoleus occultus BM001215583 | reverse complement strand
CAATTAATCTGGCGTAGGGACACGGCACTGCCGTGTCCTCTATATCAATTCTGGCGCAGCCGGAATTGATATAACAAATAACAAATAACAAATAACAAATAACAAATAGCAAATAGCAAATAACAAATAGCAAATAACAAATAACTAACAGCAAACAACTAACAGCCAATCACCTTTTTCCGGAAATTATGGGCGCAGAAACAACGATCGACCAAACCGCACAGCTACCGCTGGTAGTAAATCCAGACATTCTCCAGCAAGCTATCCTCTACAAAATCAATACTCGCGTCAACGCTCGCGGAGAATTAATTTTCCCCTGCATACCGGGAATGCTCAGCCACTATCTCAAGTCTATAGAAAAGCTATTTAGCACTCTCGACAGACCCCTGCCAGAAGACCGCAGAGACGAACTCAGCAAGCTTTTAGCCGCCAAGTTAGAACAAGGCTACCGCACCTCCACAGCATCGGTGCTGATCCTGCAATACGAATCAGTGCAGCCGCCGCAAACCGGTTTAGCTTGCAAAGTGATTCTCAGTAGCTCAACGGTTGGAGAACAGTACCAAAGCTGGATAGACACCAGAGAACCTCCGCTTTTCGGCTCTCATCCCGATGCAAAATTGATGGCTACGGCTGCTAAATTGGGAAATCCCGATCGCATCCGCATCTTAGACGTGGGAGCCGGTACCGGCCGCAATACCTTGCCGCTGGCGAGATTGGGCTATTCTGTAGATGCGATCGAACTAACCTCCGCTTTTGCAGAACAATTGAAAACCGCTGCAACAGCCGAAAACCTTCCCGTCACAGTCACCGAAGGCGATGTCCTCGACCCCTTAATGCGGATGAAACCGGCCCGCTACCAACTTGCAGTTGCCGCCGAAGTCATCTCGCATTTTCGAGACAGCGATCAAGTACGGCTTTTCCTCGCTAAAATGTGCGACTTCCTCTGTCCCGGAGGTTTGTTGCTGTTCAGCACTTTTTTAACCATCGGCGACTACCAGCCCGATCCCCTCGTGCGGCAAGTTGCCCAACTCTCCTGGTCTACTTTATTTACCCCCCAAGAACTCGCTACCGCAATGGAAGGGTTGCCCTTAGTCCAAATCTCCGACGAATTGGTGCTGGAGTACGAACGCCACCACCTGCCGCCCGGAGCCTGGCCCCCGACTCCCTGGTTTCCCAGTTGGGCCACCGGTCGAGATGTCTTCCCGATGGCAAACGGCCGCCCGCCTATGGAATTGCGCTGGATTTTGTGCCGCCGCAGTTAAAAAAAGAATCCGCTTTTTCGATACGGACACAGCAATCGCAACCCTTGACAGGCAGCAATAGTTCCCTAAGCTTTTTTGATTTCCACATCATAAAGCCGGCTCGCTGTCAAGATCCTCCTGTCGATGTACAAAAATTTACAAAAATATACATTAAAATATAAACATGGTGAAGTTCGTAGGCGCAAGCCGGGGCGCAGCCATCGCCCCAGCGCAAGAAACCCGCTTTCTGATTGGATTCTACCTTGGCAAACCTTTGATTTTCTCCGAAAAATGGGGTTGATGAGGTAGAAAGCGCCAGTAAAAATAGATCGCCATCTCGAATCGGTGCAACTATACTTAACAATGAATCAACAAAACCTATTCCTCCAGATAGACGACACTTTCTGCGAACAGGATTAACCCATAGATTAGCTCGCTGAATGGCGAAGCTCCTGAGACACAAATATGCTTTTAACACGTCCACTACAAGCGTTTCGAGCAATCTTCAGGCACCAAATTTCAACAAAAAGCTCGATCGAGCCAAAAAACAGTAAAAATTATTGTGAGGGGAATATTGCTCCCGTTCCAAATCCAGAACTTGACTGGTATATCCAACTGGAAATGCTAATGAGTAACGCCAAATCTGCCTGTACTAATGAAGAGATTACCGCTTGGCTGCGCGGACTGCTGACAATTGCTTGGGCCGACGGCAACTTTGACGAAGACGAGCAAAAAATGATTGCCAATCTCACTCACGACGAATTGCATCCAATATCTTTTGAGGCCGGTTTTGAACCGATTTCCCCAGAAGAACTAGCCGCCGTGTTAGGCAAAGGCACCGCCAACGGCGAGAATTTTTTGAGAACAGCCGTAATGGTAGCCTTAGCAGACGGTACGTACTCGGTCAGCGAAGACGAGGTACTGTACAAGTTTTGCACAGCTTTGGGTCACAGCGTCGAGGCGATCGAATCTCTGCGACACACCATCGAAGACAGCAAGCGCGATGGGCCGGACGGGCCCAGCAGCCAAATAGTCTTTGATGCGAATGCAGTGTCCGCCGGAGAGCCCCTTTCATCTCGGCTACCCCAACCTCAGCACAAAGATGTCCTGCAACCGGTCAAAGACTGGCTTGACGGCTGGGAAGTTCACGATCCCAGAGTGGCACGTTTTGTCTGCAAAATGATTCCGCCCCAGTGTCCGTTTGAGCGAGATATCGTGTTATTCGGCCGCAAAATCGTCCACATTCCGGCGATGTGCCAAATTAACCCGCTTTACGAACAGTTGGTGGGGATGCGCTTTCGAGCTCTCTGCTACTTGGCCGACGATTGCAAGGAAGATGTATCGACATATTGTTAGGGGTAATTGGGGAATTGGGAATTGCTAATTCCATTCAGTCCAAGACGTAGAACCTCTATCTGTAGGGTGCGCACTGCGCACCTTACCGCGATGATTAGCTGATTTGATATTACTATTATTTAAAAGCCTGATTTTCTCATAAAAATATTATTATAGTCATCCGTTCCAGTACAAAAACTCGGCTTATTTAGTTTTTATGCGTAATTATTATTAATATCAAGTCTGCTGCGAGCGTACGAATTCAAAATAATTTTTGCTACAATCCTGAATCTGATACAAATTATAAAAACTCGCAGACCCAAGAGCCGGACACGGCAGTGCCGTCTCCCTACAGATGCTCGGGTACAATTTCTCGGTCTGCACTACTTTTTAAAATTGGTAGAACTATATTTTTCCGGCAATTGTTAATCCACCTTTGCGGACTCAAGGAAAAGAGCAGTATTGTACTGGGATCTGGTATCATAGCTAATGACTAATGACTGCTGACTAATGACTATTGGCTACTGATTAAATTATGCAATTTATCGATCGAGCAGATGTTCAAGTCGCAGCCGGCAAAGGCGGCGACGGTATGGTAGCTTTTCGCAGAGAAAAGTATATACCGGCGGGCGGGCCTAGCGGTGGCACCGGCGGGCGGGGCGGTTCTGTGTATATGGTGGCGGTGGAAAGTTTGCAAACGCTGCTAGATTTCCAGTACAACCGGATTTTTAAAGGCGAAAACGGGAAGAAGGGCGCGCCGAAGAATATGACTGGTGCTTCAGGAGCCGATCGCACGATCGAAGTTCCCTGCGGTACAGTAGTTTACGACGCGGAAACTCAGGCAATCTTAGCAGATTTGGTGACGCCCGGACAGACTTTTTGCGTGGCCAAAGGCGGCAAAGGCGGTTTGGGAAATAAGTGTTTTCTGACCAATTCCAACCGCGCTCCAGATTATGCGATGCCGGGAAAAGAAGGAGAACACAAATTTTTGCGGCTGGAATTGAAGCTGTTAGCTGAAGTGGGAATTATTGGCTTGCCGAATGCCGGCAAATCCACGCTAATTTCGGCTTTGTCGGCGGCGCGCCCGAAGATTGCAGATTATCCGTTTACAACCTTAGTTCCGAACTTGGGCGTAGTCAAAAAACCGACCGGCGACGGTACTGTTTTTGCCGATATTCCGGGCTTAATTGAAGGGGCTCACGAAGGCGCGGGTCTCGGTTACGAGTTTTTGCGGCACATCGAACGAACTCGATTGCTGCTGCATTTAGTCGATATCACCGATGAAGATCCGATCGCCGATTACATCACAATTCAGGAAGAATTGAAAGCTTACGGGCGCGGTTTGCCAGATCGACCGCAGGTTTTGGCTTTTAATAAGGTAGATGCGATCGATCTTGAGGATGAGGAAATTGGAAATACGATCGCCCGACTCAAAGAAATCAGCGGCGCTCCAGTG
The DNA here is from genome assembly GCA_036700105.1 of Microcoleus occultus BM001215583. Lineage (GTDB taxonomy): Bacteria > Cyanobacteriota > Cyanobacteriia > Cyanobacteriales > Microcoleaceae > Microcoleus. The sequence continues at coordinate 4,908 of JAUBOG010000274.1, read as the reverse complement.
TTGATGATTTCGGCTGTGAGTCGAGTTGGGTTGGATGAGTTGATGCAGCAAGTGTGGCAGAAACTCGACGAGATGAACGAGAGCGAAGCTCAAGAGCTTGCAGCAGTCGGAGTATTGTAATCTGATATCTGATTTCTCGGCTGTATTTAATCTTTGCATAATTCCCAGAAACCGGGTTTCTTCCGAAATCTCTCGCCACCAAACCTAAATTTTCCCAGAAACCCGGTTTCTTAATCTTTGGGTAATTATTAGGATAAACAGAAACGATATAACTTGTAAACACCAACAAAAATCGTCTCAATCCCAATGGAAACCAAACCACCTCTACCGCCTTTTACCCTGGAAACTGCTAAAATTAAAGTTCAAGCGGCAGAAGATGCTTGGAATAGCCGCGATCCAGAACGAGTAGCCTTAGCTTACACCGAAAATTCACAGTGGCGAAATCGTGCAGAATTTTTCAGTGGAAGAGCCGAAATCAAAGCTTTCTTAACACGCAAATGGGCAAAAGAATTAGATTATCGTTTAAAAAAAGAACTGTGGAGTTTTACCGATAATCGAATTTCTGTACGCTTTGAATATGAATGGCACGATGATTCTGGCAACTGGTATCGCGCCTGCGGTAACGAACAGTGGGAATTTGCGGAAAATGGGTTGATGCAAAGACGCGAAGCGAGTATTAATGATGTGCCAATTCAAGAATGCGATCGGAAGTTTAGATAACATCAATTCTGCTCTTCATCCTCCTGAATACATCTCTCTTATCTCACTCTGCGTTCTCTGCGCTCTCTGTGGTGAAATCATTCCTGTATTCATCTAGAAACCACCGGCAAAAATCAAACCTTGTCTCGAAATTTATCGAGGCCATTGAGGAGCAATTCCAGCCCGAAATCGAAATCGTGAATACCGTCATAACGACCCTCTATAACGTAATGCGTCAGCCTGTTGAGGTAAGGATACTTGTCAGCGGGGAGGAGTGAAAGTCCGGTTTTCGCCACTTCGGAATACTCCGCCGCCTCAAAGGGAAAGTTTAACTCCTGAAGTGTGAATCCATAGATATGACTGTCGATCGCATTCCACACGCGATCGGCCATCTCCAGCGAAAAGCCAGCCTCGCACAGACAGCCCAGCGTCGCATCCACATACCGCAACATCCCCGGCCCCACATTCGCCCGCGACACGATCGCCATTGTCGCCCACGGGTGACGCACCAGCACCTCATGGGCAGAAGTCGCCCGCCGCCGCATGGCAATCTTCCAGTCAATACCCAGATCCGGCACCTCGATCTCGCTGGCAACCATATCGACGATGCCATCAAGGATGTCATCTTTGTTGGCGACGTGGTTGTACAGCGACATCGCCTGAACGCCCAAATCCTGGGCCAGCTTCCGCATCGACAGCGACTCAATGCCACCCTCGTCAGCCATGCGTATCGCCGCGCGCAGCACCCTTTCCCGGCTTAAAGGGACTTGGGGCGCGATATCTGAGTCGATCGTCTTAGGCATTTAATCTTGCTCTCAGCGATTCTTGAACTATATCTTGACAAACTTACGGCGTAAGTTAAACTTACAGTGTAAGTCTAAAAGGTGACACCATGAAAGCGATCGTTCAAACAGAGTATGGTTCGCCGGATGTCTTGAGTCTGGAGGAGGTCGATCGGCCTGCGGTAAAAGACAATGGTGTCCTGGTGCGAGTTTATGGGAGTTCTGTGAATGCAGCGGACTGGCATCTGATGCGCGGAACGCCGTTCATCGCTCGTCTGGCGTTCGGACTGCTCAAACCTAAATTCAAGACGCTGGGGATGGATGTTGCTGGACGGGTGGAGGCGGTGGGTGAGAATGTGACGCAGTTTCGACCTGGGGATGATGTTTTCGGTGACATCTCTGAGTGTGGGTTTGGAGCTTTTGCGGAATATGTCTGCGTGCCGCAAGACGCATTGGTGTTGAAACCTGAGAGTATAAGCTTTGAACAAGCCGCAGCGGTTCCGGGGGCTGCACTGACGGCACTTCACGCATTGTGCAAATCCGGTCAGATTCAGGCTGGGCAACGGGTTTTAATTAATGGAGCATCGGGTGGCGTAGGGTCGTTTGCAGTGCAGATTGCGAAGGCTTTTGGGGCTGAGGTGACGGCGGTTTGCAGCACGAAAAAAATGGATATGGTGCGATCGATCGGGGCAGATTGCATCATTGATTACACGCAAACGGATGTAACGAAAACTGGACAAGCGTATGATTTGATTTTGGATGCGGCGGCCTATCGATCGGTCTTTGATTATTTACCAATTTTGACGCGCACGGGAACCTATGTCCTCATCGGTGGTTCAACAACGCGACTGTTTCAGGTGATGTTGTTTCTTGGGCCGTTGATTTCGCTGATGAGCCGCCGAAAGGTGAAGTGTGTCGTCCTGACTCCCAATCAAGCAGATTTGGTTATTTTGAGAGATTTGCTGGCAGCGGGCAAGATTGTTCCGTGGATCGATCGGCGCTACAATCTGAGCGAAGTCCCCGCAGCAATTCGCCACCTCGAACAGCGGCAGGTGGTGGGGAAAGTCGCCATTAGTATTGCGCCTGCGGGACTCTAATATTTAAAGTTAGCTGATTTTGCTTTTGGGTGAGGTTGGCCGATTCAAACTACTTGCTAGATTTTGAACAATCATGAGAAAACCGCAAACAGTAAAATCTCTGGAAAAATTAGGACGTGTCCAACTTTCAAAAAGTTTTTTTATGCGCGAGTTTCTGTATTCGGAAATCTCACAAATTGAAAGCATTCCCAATATCCCGGACGATCCAGATTTAGCAATTGCAGCCGGGAGAAATCTGTGCGAAAAAGTGCTTGAGCCAATTCAAGATGCACTTGGTCGAATCAGCGTCCGTTCCGCTTTTCGTGCTAGTGGTGTCAATAAAATAGGTGCGGAAAATCAAAATCAATATAGTTGCGCCAGTAATGAAGAAAATTATGCAGGACACATCTGGGATGTCAAAGATAAGGATGGATATATGGGTGCAACTGCCTGTATTGTTGTGACTTCTTTTATTCCTTATTACGAGCAAACACAAGATTGGACAGCATTAGCTTGGTGGATTCACGATCGCATTGATGCGTACTCAGAAATGGAATTTTACCCAAAATACGCAGCTTTCAACATTAGCTGGCATGAGAATCCAGAGCGTCAAAAAGTGATTTACAGCTATGTAAAAAATCCACATACTAAAAAGAGTGGGTATTTAACAAAAACTGGAATGGAAAACTTTTCAGGATCGCACGAACAGTTTTACCAAGAGTTTATTCGGCAGTTGCACCCAGCCAGTTAACAAAGCTACTTCGTGTCCTTTGCGTTTTCGCGGTTCAATAATACTAAAGTCCTGAGATAATTGTGAAGCAGTTCACTTCCGCCAACAGCATGAGTATTGACCAATTAAACACAGACTACGGCCTTGCCGGCCACCTCACCTTCGCCAGCGGAAACGGCGGTTTCCCGATGATTCACATCGACAACGGCCAAGCCAAAGCCTTGATTTCTGTGTATTCCGGCCAAGTGCTCTCCTTCCAACCCGCCACCGAAACCGCCGATGTGATGTTCCTCAGCGACAAAGCGTACTATGCGGAAGGAAAAGCGATCAAAGGCGGTGTACCCATCTGTTGGCCGTGGTTTGGCCCAGATCCCGAAGGCTTGGGCCGCCCAGCCCACGGGTTTGTGCGCAATCGCCTCTGGAATGTCGTCAACACCGGTACAACTCCTGACGGCGCAACCAAAGTCACCCTAGGCCTCAAGGATACCGAGGAAACGAGAGCAATTTGGCCCCAAGCTTTTGAACTGGCGATCGTCATTACCGTCGGCACCGCCCTCACAGTAGAATTAATTACCCGCAATCTCGGCGACAAAGCATTTCCCCTCACTCAAGCCTTCCACACCTATTTCCTAGTGGGCGACATCAACTGCGTGCAGGTTTTGGGTTTAGAAAACAGCCAATATCTTGATAAAGCCGATGGCGGTGTCGAAAAAACTCAAGTAGGTGCAGTCGTAGCTGTCGGTGAAGTCGATCGCATTTATCTCAATGTCACCAATGAATTAGTCATTGACGATAGCGCCCTGAATCGCCGCATCCGTATTAAATCCTCTGGTAGCAAATCCGCCGTAGTATGGAATCCCTGGGTGACAATTTCTAAAAACATGGCCGACCTCGATGATGCAGATTACCAGCGTTTAATCTGCGTGGAAACGACCAATGCGGCGACGGATATTGTCGAAGTTCCCGCGCAAGGTGAGTTCTGCTTGCAGGCAATTTACAGCGTTGAGCGCGACTAAGGAATGAGAGCTTAATCTCAGCGGTGATGGGGTTACAATTCCCAGGGTTGGATTGAAAAACTCTGTCACCGTAATGCCTAAGTCTTACCGTCAGAGATATTGCTATAATGAGATATCAAGAGAAGTTATGGACAAATCAACAGCTAAATCATTTAAGGTTGAATCGGAATGATTTAACCGCAGAGAGCGCAGAGAACACAGAGTCAGAAAAGAGAGAGATGAATAATTCCAATACCAATGGATTTGATATAATATCGGAATATACGGAATGGCAAAGTACCGAGTGGCAAGATTTTGCATTAATCCAAATTTTCGGCGAAGATGATGAGATTGAATATTCCTTAGAAGATGCTCAAGAAATCTACCAACCATGAAATCAGGTGATATTGTGGATGCGCTCCGAGGCCAGAAACCGGGTTTCTTCCTAAATATTTAGTTGAGAATCTTAGATTTTTCACAGAAACCCGGTTTCTTTGGTACTGATCTGTCAGTCCTAATACTCTCAAATGCAACAAATGTAACAATTTTAAATAAAACTTTGCTGTAATACCAATTTGAAAAAAGAATGCAACAGTATTCTTGTCCCCCCCCTTTACAAGGGGGGG
>JAUBOG010000273.1:0-8941 GCA_036700105.1 Microcoleus occultus BM001215583 | reverse complement strand
CAACTGTCAACTGTCAACTGTCAACTGTCAACTGTCAACTGTCAACTGTCAACTGACTAATATGCGTTTACCTTTACCCCAATTTGCTACAAAAGAGCGCCATCCCGATCGCATTGCTGAAGTCATCGAGACGGCAACTACAGAGTTTTTGGCTCAATGCTTGGAACCGGATGACTTGAGTTTTCCGGTGATGCCGCCTTTTGGGAGTTGGGTGAAGGCAGAAGATGAAGAGTCAAAAAATCAAATCTACGGCGTAGTTTATCATGCTACCACTAGCCCGATCGACTCCGTGCACAGAGCCCGCGCCTTGGGTTTGTCGCTGGAAGAGTTGCGGGAAGAACAACCGCAGATTTTTGCGATGCTGAAAACCGAGTTTCGAGTGGCAATTGTGGGGTTTGAGAAGCCACCGGAAAGGTTGAACGGCCACGGCCCATCGAGGGGTACAATTTATCAATATTTGCCGCCGCGCCCGCCCCAAATTCACCAGGCGGTTTATCGCTGCGAACCGGATGAGGTGATTGATTTTACGGTGCAGTTAGATTTTTTGAGGACGCTGCTGGGAGTGACGAATGCGCCTGTGGATGCGCTGATAGCGGCGGCGATTCGGGAGATTTATCAGTTGCGAATGCGCGATCGATCTTGGTTGGTGGAAGCGGGGAGGAATTTAAGTGTTTTGTTGAAGGATGATTACGACAGGTTGCGCGTGATTTTGAGTCAGATTCATCCGTAAGCATCGCAATCACTCCAACCAGGCATCTAAATCTAATGTAAAGTGATGCGTATTTTGCAGCAAAAAAGAGCGGCCTTGTTTAACTAAATTGCCTTGACAAATAACCGGAATTCTGGCTTGATAAGCTTTAACTGCCAGTTCGTAGACTGGTTCTGTTAGTTCTAACTGAATTCGCCGCAGCTTGCCAACAATAACGCCCGTCAAAGTTACTTTTCCGGTGGCTGCTCCTTCTTGCAAGTTGGTGACTATGCCTTGAATGGTAATGTTCGGGGCTGATGTTAAGAGGTTGCTGAGAATTTCGAGCTGGGAACGATTTTCGGCAATTTCTAGAGTTTGTAAAACTTCAGCCATCCGGCGAGGAAAGTCTAAAAATTCGGGTTTCAATGGTAGCATAATCTCTAATTCTTCTGCGGTTTCGCTCTGGCTATTCCAGATAGAAACTTTATCTTCAATTTGTCGCACTTCTTGCCAGGAATGGGTTTCGAGGTAAGTACGCACAATTTCTGGCTGTAGATTTTTGAGAATTTCGGGATCTCGAACGGTGACTATCATAGGGTTTGACCTGCTTCGATTCGCTGCATGAGGGTGGTGAGAGCTTTTACATTAAAGAAGAAACGATCGCACTTAATTCAAAATGCGATCGCCCCATTCAGTTTTGCAGAACACTGCGTCTGATGTAAAAGAGCATTTTTGCCCAATTTAATCTAAAGAAACATAGCGTATCAAACTCCGCATGAGCTTGCCGATAGTCGGGGCAGGTAAAATCTGCGACCATTCTTGAACTGCTGCAAAGCGACGCAAGTAGAGTGTGCTAACAATTTTATCGATTCCCTTCTGGGAGCCAATCACTAGGATCAGCACAGCTTCCCGGTCTGGTTCGGCAGGCACAGGATTTGGCTGCGATGTCAGCGATGTCGGGATTTCGTTGATATCTGTGGAAACAAAAAGCTGTGTTTGAGTCATTGCGTTCGATCTCCTCGATCCAGTAGGTGCTAATTGTCAACTAATCGCAGTGTAGCGCATTAGATGACAATCAGCAACGTTTACAGGAGCATTACTCTCTGACACAATCGGGAGCATGGGAAGAGCAGGTAAAGCCCTCAAAAAAATATTAGAGGCATACGAGATCAGTCAATATCAATTGGCGTCAAAGATGGAAATCGATCGCTCAAACGTTAGCCGTTGGGTGAGTGAAGAACGAGACCCGTCCGCCGAGGCGGTATTTGCGATTAAGCAAGCGTTGCAGGCATTCAATCGCGAGGCTGCTGATGAATTCGTGAGGTTGTACCTGGGAAATGGCGAGGAAAACGGTTAGGTTCTCAGGTGTGGAGAGTCTGGCACTTATTATTGTCGTGCATTCAAGGACGATCGCCCATAGGATTACTCTTCGGGTTTTTCCTCCAAATCATCTAAATACAAACGAATGAAATCCCCTGCAGCATCGGGATTAATTTGCCATAGTGCTTTCCGAATATCCAACACCGCCTCTGCCACGGGATCTCTATTTTCATTCACCCAACGGTGAATGTTGGAACGTGCTACGCCCATTGTCACAGCCAAGCGATTTTGGCTGATGTCGTAAGTTTCCAGCACCTGCTTGAGTGCTTTGCCTGCTTTTCCCATGCCTCAGATTGTCTCAGAGGGCGATCGTTTCGTAAATGTTGCTTCTAGGCAACATTGAGGATAGAATGATTTTGTTGCCTATAGACAACAAAACGTTCACTGCAAAAACAAAAAACGCTTATGCCGCAAAACTTCCTTGCCAATTCCCCAGCAACCGATACTGCGACTGCGACAGTACCCGTCGCGGAACCTCCGCAGTCCGATCGAGAACCGGTCAAAATCCTGCTGATAGGTTCTCCCAAAGCGGTGAAAAGCATCATTAACATCCTTTACTGTTTGGGTTTTGCCTCTGTCAGCGAGTGGAGCCCGCTGCAACGAGCCCAAAAGCCGGGTGAAGTTATGAGCATTCTCATGCGTTACCTACGGCTGTAGGGGTGATATAACATTCTTGGCGGGCGTGAATTACCGCCAACAGCTTTTACAGTCTATTCACACTTTAAGAGGTGTTGGCGTTAGAATTAGACCGCGATCGCTCGTTGTTCAATAGACACCGACCATATTTATTGTGGAACAGACATCCTGCCTGTTCAAAGCTTGCAATTCTTGGGATGTCTAATATGCGTTTCGGGCGATCGCGCATTAGTTTACAATAATTTATTTAAAGCGAGAGAGATTATATGTGGGTAGAGATAACAGCGCTAAATCAGATTCCCGAATCGGATATTTTCAAGATGAAAGTTGAGGGCATTTCGCTGATTTTCAACCGCCAAGGCATGAATGTCACTTGTTACCGCAATGCTTGCAGTCATTTGGAATATCCGATCGACATGGGTAAGGTAAACAGCGGCATCATTACCTGTCCGTTTCACAAGTATCAGTTCCAATTAGATACGGGAAAATGTTTGAATGCATCGGCCGATTCGCTGGAATCTTATCCGGTGAAGGTTGAGGGCGATCGGGTTTTTGTGGAAATAGATTAATCAGGATTGATATCAATTCCGATTGCATCTGAATGATATAGAGGAGAGGGCAGTGCCGTTTCTTGCGCGCCAGATTAATTGTAGGGAAACGGCACTGCCGTCTCCTGATTTCGGTAATACTAATAATTCCGATGCTACCAGATTAGATATTACGCACTCCGACAAAGAAACCGGGTTTTTTACGAAATACTTGGTTAAACGCCGTAAATCAAGTAAAAAACCCGGTTTCTGGGCTCATTTTATACAATTTTGGCGCGCCGCTGACGGAGGAAAATCCCCAAAAGCCCGATCGCCCCAACAATCAAAAGCAGCCATTCTTCCGGTTCCGGAACCCCAGAAACATTGAGAGGATTGTTCGGTTTAGTTAACTCCTCCTTGCCCGATTCTACCTCGCGTTCAAATCGATCTTTTTTCCCTTCCGCTGCTTTTAGCTGTTCCCTTTGCGCGTCATTAACCAACACGATCATCGAAGAATAAGGCGTGACGACTTTAAAAGTTTTAGCAAGCGAGTGCATCGCATCCAGTTGAGTCAATTGATTGGCAGTTTTCTGCTTGCTGAGTGCCGCTATCAACTGCCGCGCAGCTATCGGTTTAAATCCTTCATTGCGATCGTCTGTTATTCTCGGAACCGCTTTCGCCTTCGGAGTTTTGGCATAACTCCAAACATAGCCGTCAACAACGTTAACTGCAGATTTTCCCGATGCTGCTGTCGTCGCTACTCGCTGCATCGCCTCTTTGATATCTGTAGAAACTCCGCCGCCGCTATCTTGAATTACCTTTAAAGTTGCGTCGTCGTAACCGGGCGGTAAACCTCCCAAATGCACTATCCACAGCGGTGAGGGCATGGAAACGCTGGTTTTGCGATCGTCCGACAATTCGTAGCTGCGGCGATCGCTCACCGCAAATACAGTATCGTAAATCTTATCGCCGCGCAACTTGCCAAACTGTTGCAGCATATCCTTAAGTTGGATCGTACCGTAAAATGTCACCTTACCAGCATCAAAACTGCCTAAATCTTCCACCAACTTCGGCGGCATTCCCGCAGCGCTAGCCACATACAAATCAACGGAATTTTTAGCTGCTGTATTGGATTTCAACCATTCAAAAGTCTCTTTTACCGCCTTAGTTTCCGCCGCCATACTGCGGGAAGTATCGAGAATTACTGCAAACTTTTTGCCCTGGGGTAGCGAGTAATTTGCATCAACCAGCGGCTTAGCAGAAATCGTATTTTCGTCTAGTAAAGTTGTGATGCGCGGGATTGGCTGCTGCTGCGAAACTGCGGTTACAAATGGCGGTAGCCAAGTATCTTTGGCCTCTTTACCGCTGTATTTTACCTCTTTTCCGGCGATCGTGCGGCGAGTATCTCCGTTCCAAAAAATGTTGCGTTTTTCGGCCAAAACAGGCATAGCCCAACCCTGCGGCTGTCGCATCACTTTGTAAGTAAGCCACAGGTGCATTTCTTTTGGCCCATCAGTTTGTGTTCCCGAAAACTCTCCTTTAACCGGAATTGGAAAAGCCCGCAAGCGGTATTGTTTAGGGCCAATTTGTTCTAGCAAAGCCGGATCTACTCTTTCTACTATCTGCTGGTTGTAGACTTGTTGGGCTGCACCGCGAGGCGATACAGTAAAGACAAAACGCTTGTTCCAATCACCCGTATCGCCCAACCAAACTCCTGTAACTGCGGCGCTTTCCGGCAGCGAAAAGTAGTAAAATACTTCTTGCAAGTTAGCGGTTTGATTTTCGTAAACTTCGTAGAGTTGAACGTCTGCCCAATCGCCCTTTTCTTTGACTGTCACTTCTTGCGATTTCAGCCACACTTTTTCCTGATTGACATTCAGCAAACCGGCTTTAGCTTCTTCGCGGTTAGATGTTGACTGTACCGCGTGCTGTACTGCTTCTCGATCGCCTTTTTGAATTTCGGTATCGAAGAATTCGCCGTAAAGTTTTTCCGCTTTTTTAACATCCGATCGAGAGCCTTGATACAAAAACGGCGACATTAAAAAATTATAGCTGTTCTGCACAGCCTTAGCCGCTGATTCTGGCAAATCAAAACTTTTGTACATAGCATAAATGTGGTTGTTTTCTCCCGCAGTGCTGAGGTAGCGGTAATCGGACAAATAAGCATTGACTAAGCCGGATCGAATCGCATTAGACTTCGCCAATAAAGTTTGGCGGCTGCTGTCATTTGCGGGCGGTGTCGCCAGCATTTTCAGCGCTGCAATTTGCGGCTGTTGCTGCAAAGCGGCGAAAATAGCCAACCAAGCTGCGATTACTCCCAAACTTCCCGCAAGCGCCTGATTTTTCCCGTATTGCGCGGCAAAACTGCGCCATATTTTTCGCCCCGAATGAATGTAGAGAAAGCCGTACAGCGAAGGCATGACAACGAACAAGCTACAGCTTAATCCAAACAATATAAAGGATAGCGGTATCCAAATTAAAGCTGAAGCCCACGACCCATATTTAAACATCTCCAAAAATGATGATACCCATGTAAACTTGAAGAATTCAACGACTGCACTGAAAAATCCAGCAACTGTAACCGTTCCCACTGGTAGAGCGTAATACATCAGCAATGTCGCCGCCCAAATCCCAACTATTAACATTAAACTGTGGCAGCCTAATTGCAGCCACGCGCTTGCCTTTTGCCCGATCGCTCTAAAAACAAGAGGCTGTTTGCTAGGAGAAGTTTGAGAATCGGAAATATTTTGAACGTTTTCGATTCTACCCAGATATCCGTACAAAATTTCTACTAGAAAGGCTGCGATGCACAACACAATAGTAGCGATAATTTGAGAACTAGCGGGAGTCAGTTCTCGGAGCAGGAACAAGCGGATTAAACACAGCAAAAATAGCGGTGCTTCCACGCCGTAAAACAAACGCATTAGCTGTAGGGGTTGTTTTCTCAAACGCGTTCCTATTACCGTACACGCAGTGGGTACTGCGATCGTCGCTGCCAGTGTCAGCGAAAACTCTAGGGGGATGACGCCAGCGATTGTTGCCGTAATTAACGGTCCTGCTAAAAACGGTAAAATTCCTAAATAAACAATCGATAAAAATGTCAAATTCCATACCCAAAAAATGGCTTGAAAAATCCCATTAAATACCTGTTTGATTTTCATTTACTCCTCCTTTTAAACTTTGTTTGACGGCATCGTGTACATTGGCAGCAAAGTCTTGTACCTCACGATTTTCAGGATTTACGGAACTGTCAAAGAGAATCGAAACTAGCACCCAAGTATGATTTTTGTTGGTGATGTCGCTGCGGATGCGCGATAAAAAGTTATCGGTAGTTTGCTGCGGAGATTGCAGCCAGTATGCAGCGGATAGTGTATTGTCTTTGAGAGACAGCCAGCGCGCCGTTACAGCAGGAGTTAGCTGTTTTTTTTCTGTGCGATCGACAGGGATGCCGCTGGCTGCGAAACACAACTCCGGTGCGTGATAAGTTTGCCAAGATGTGCTGGCTACTGCGAGCATGGAACCGCGCAAGTTACCTGAAACAAATCTCTTTTTTTCAGTTTTCGTGGCTGGGTAATTGCCAAAGAATCTTTGTTCGCTGGCATTTAGGGGAATTGATTCGGAACGGATTTGTTCTGGAAATTTCAGGGGGGCGATCGCTAATTTTTCAGTTTCTACATGATACAATTGAGAAATCACTGCTAAAACAGCCACCGCCGCAATTAGTGCTGGTTTTGCCAGAGGCTGATTTTTTAATATTTCTGAATCCCGCTGCGAGTCAAAGTTATTATTTTTGGCTTCGGCAAATTTGGGAACTTTTTGCAGCATCAACCAACTTAAAAAACAAGCGCAAACTAAACCGACAATTCCCAGGGGTACGTGCAGGATTTCTGCATAATTTGGTTGTTTGAAAACTTGGGCTACCAGCACTAATACGGTAACTCGCAAAGCGTTTGCAGATACTAACATTAAGAAGTTAGCAGCGCATACTGCCAGCCATTTTACACATAATTTGCGACCTTCTAACCAGGTAGCAGCCAGTAAAAATAGTGTCCCCACTAACAGGGTTTTAATGCCGCTGCAAGGCACGTCAACGTGAGCGATGCCGTTTTCCAAGACGATGATGTCGTAGGAAGAAATAGCCCCAATTTGCAGCATTGAAAGCAACTGTTCTACTACCTGAGCAGTCAGCACTCGCGCTGGTAAACCCAATCCGCTATTAAACTGACTGTTGAAGGGTAGAATGCAAGCCAGCAAGCCGGCAACTGGCAAGTTTTTTTGCCAAAAATTCGGATTCGCACACAAGCCCGACAGCCCGTAAGTTCCGAGGATAAATAGCAGTACGGTAACTTGTTTGATATCAATTATCCACTGAACGGCGATCGAGCAAATGCCCGCGCCCAACATCAACAGCAGCGGATCTCGCCTCAAAACGAAATTTGGCGAAAACGCGGGCGATCGCTCGGAGTTAAGAGTCGATCGCACTACTAATGCTACAATCAGAAAACCAATTACTATCTTGTACAGTGTCGGTATCTCAACAAACGAGGATAACAGCCACTTAACTGCTGAGATATTGGCCAAAAACCAAGTGAGCCACAGTAAAAAAGGAGCTAGCCAAACCAAATTAACCGCCCTATGGGGAATAACAGAATCTGAAATTCCAGAATCAGGAACATTGGTGCGCTGCATGATACCGCTTGACATTCACGTTGGTGACATCTTAGCTCAGCAAAATTGGTAATGCCTAGATCGGTAATTTAAGTTTTGTCAAGCTTCTATTTTCTCTACAGAAAAGCTAGCGTTATAATAAAAATTTTATCGGAGGTAAAAATGAGCGAAAAAAGTCCGGGATACAAAATTGTTAGCGATAACCGACAAGCGCGGCACCTCTATGAAATTATAGAGACTTATCAAGTTGGCATCGAGTTGAAGGGAACCGAAGTAAAATCAATTCGGGAAGGAAAAGCCAATTTGCGGGACGGATACGGCTTAGTTAGGAACGGCGAACTGTGGCTGATAAACGTTCATATTTCTCCCTGGAGAAGTGCTAGCAACTATTTCAATCACGAACCTCGCCGCACCCGCAAATTGCTGATGCACAAGCAAGAAATTCGCAAATTAATCGGCAAAGTGGAAGAAAAAGGCTTGACTTTAGTGCCGTTAAAAATGTATTTGAAAGGCGGCTGGGTAAAACTGGATATTGGTTTGGGGAAAGGTAAAAAACTGTACGACAAGCGCGAAGATTTGAAGAAACGGGAAGACAAGCGGGATATGGAACGCGCGATGAAGCAATTTTAGTCATCAGCCCTATCCTAAAAAGCAACTGAAACTCTTGCTAATCCGAGGTCTTAATGGAACAGTCCCGGACGCCGAACCTGTATATTTAAGGTGCGGCGTGCGTGGAGGCTTACGGCTGTAATTCGCGCCTCAACCCATTTTTTGACCTGAGTCGTGTAGAGTTTCTGGGGATGTTGGTTGGTGGTTGATTATTTTAGATCGAGTCCGGTTAATTACTAATCGTCAAATTGTTAGATATCCCCGTTGAGGATTTAGAGGACGAATGCCGTCACTACAAACTTAATTATAGTTATTTCACCAAACTCGATTTTATTTCCTAATACAGTAGACCTCTTGCAAAAATAGTTAGGACGGGCTAGAAGCCCATCCCACAAAAATCTTTTTTCTTGTGGGATGGGCTTCTAGCCCGTCC
>JAUBOG010000272.1:0-8974 GCA_036700105.1 Microcoleus occultus BM001215583 | reverse complement strand
GGTTGGTGTTGTGTTGGGACACGGCAGTGCCGTGTCCCTACGGGGAAGCTCAGGATAGGCTGGTATACTTCATAAAGGTGGAATCTGCTGTAATTAAGTTGATTTACCTTTTTTTTTACGATTTTCTCTACCTTAAGAGTTATAGAAAAACTATATCTATAGCAGGATGGAAGAGGGACACGATACTGATTCTAAACAAAGATCACAGATGAATTTAACTGTGTTTTCTTTCCTCTCTCCCTCTCCCTCTCCCTCTCCCTCTTCCGCCTCATTCCGGTTAAATGCAGATTACTGCCGCACGGGAACTTGACATTTTGCCAGATAAGTCTTAATTTCTCCGACACTTAACTGGCCGTAATGCAGCAGGGAAGCCAGCAGCGCGGCTTCTGCTTTGCCCTCTGTTACGGCTTCGTAGATATGGTGGCAGTTTCCGGCGCCGCCGGAAGCGATGACCGGAATTTCGACAATTTCCGCGATACTTCGGGTTAATGCCAAGTCGTAGCCGGCTTGAGTGCCGTCAGAGTCCATGCTTGTCACCAGCAGTTCGCCGGCGCCCCGCTGTGCGGCTTCGGAGGCCCAGGCGATCGCATCTAAGCCCGTATTTTCTCGCCCGCCGCGCACGTACACGTCCCAACCGGGATTATCTGCATCTTGCCGTTTGCGCGCGTCGATCGCCACTACAATGCACTGATTGCCAAATCGATCGCTCGCCTTGTCAATCAAACCCGGATCGCGCACTGCCGCTGAGTTAATACTTACTTTATCGGCGCCAGCCCTCAACAAACTTCTGATCGTGTCTAAGGATTGGATGCCGCCGCCTACCGTCAAAGGGATAAAAACTCGATCGGCAGTCCGGTACACCACATCGATCATAATATTCCGGTCTTCGTGAGTCGCCGTAATGTCCAGAAACACCAACTCGTCAGCGCCGGCATCATTGTAAACCTGAGCCATCTCTACCGGATCGCCAGCATCCAGAAGGTTGACAAAATTCACACCTTTGACCACGCGGCCAGCTTTGACATCCAGACAAGGCAAAATTCTCTTTGACAGCATAAAATTCTCGTGTTTCTAATTTATTGACCGCCGCAGCGAGGAAAAGGGTTGGTTGACATAACAGAAGGAAGCAGATCGGTGTGAAGAAGGAAAATGCAGTCACAGCAATATTTTCAGCGTTCCCGAGTCTCCTAACCGTCTTGGCGATTACTGTATCTTCATCTTCAAAAACCGTAAGTTTAGCAACAAATCTTAAAGATACCTTGTGTTTAACAATTATCAGTCTGAAGACGAGAGCCATTTTCAGTTTTTATGCGGCCGCCCCAACAGGAACAAGCGATATTTTTGGCGAAAACCGGCACATTTCACTCCCCTGATATATCTTTGGCGTGAAAAATATGACACTTTGGCTTATGATCGAGCCATAACTACCTTCGCGCTTCGATCGCATTGTAGTTCGGCAATCCTGTATGGCTTCGGTGCATCGACGATCGACCGTCACAATTTTAGATTTTAGAACAGCCGATTTGAGGTCTTTTAACCAAAATCTCAGTTGTAAGCCGCGCAGTAAAGTTAAAATTTAAAGTTTCAAACCTCAAATCGGTTGAGTTGATGTTGTTTCTAGGGCTGTGGTGACTTTGCAAGCCAATCCGCATTTGGTACTTCGTACAGAAAACGGCAATCGCTACTTGCCGCTCTCCGGCAGCAATTGCTGGACTGTAGGGCGGAATGATGACAATAATTTTGTGTTGGTAGATCGCTGGATTTCCCGCAATCACGCGATGTTACAGCAAATGGAGACTGGAGAGTTTTACCTGATCGACTTGGGCAGCCGCAACGGTTCCTTTGTCAACGGGCGGCGGGTGAGTATTCCCGTGACGCTCCGAAACGGCGATCGAATTATTTTCGGTCAAACCGAATTGGACTTCTACAACCCAACTGCGGGCCGCCGGCTCGATCGAATACACGACAATGACTCTGAAGATTTCACGGCGACTTTGACGGTGCGCAGCCTGATTAGCGTCATGGTAATGGACATCCGAGACTTTACAGTTTTGACCAGGCAGCTAGACGAAACCCTACTGTCAGAAGTCATCGGCAATTGGTTCCGCTCTTCTGGACAAATCATTCGCGAACACGGCAGTTGGGTGGACAAGTACATCGGCGATGCGATTATGGCCGTCTGGTTCCACAAACCCAGCGGTGTCAGCAGCGAGGAAATGATGCAGATTTGCCAAGCTTTGAGCCAACTGCACAAAGCAACGGACGAACTCAGCAACCGTTACCCGCTGCCTTTTCCTTTGCGAGTCGGGGCCGGAATCAATACCGGTTATGCAATGGTGGGAAATTCTGGCAGCAGCGACCGATCGGACTACACCGCCTTGGGAGATACTGTAAACGCAGCATTTCGCCTGGAATCTTGCACCAAACAACTCGGTAAAGATATCGCCGTCGGAGAAACAACCTACAAATACCTCACCCAATTGGGGGCCGAGGGCGCTTTCGAGCAGCACACCGTTGCTTTGAAGGGTTACGACACTCCCAGCGTGATTTACGGCGGTACTTATCCTGATTTGAACGCTTTTCTCAAAACCAAAGGAAAAATTCCTAGATAGCTAGAAAATTGAGTCCGGAGCCAAAAATTAACCCGTTGAAAATGGCAATCCCAGTTTTTAATTGGGAGCGCCTTCGATTACCTTGTGGGCTATGCTTGAGCTCCCGCGAGTATCATATCGTCTCCGGTTCGATCGGAATTATTAGTAGCCGAAATTAGGAGACGGCGAGTCCCGCGAGTCCCTACCGCGATCGATTGTAGGGAGACGGCACTGCCGTCTCCTCTATATCATTTCAGCGCAGCCGGAATTTTTATCATATATTGTCCGTGGTGTCAATAGCTAAATGTAAATTTTCTAACAGCCCTCTGCCCGCGACCGATCTGTTGCGAAAACTGCATAAGCAAAATGGTAATCTCTACATAAATGCTGTGTATGAAATTGGGAGACAAAACTTCATGAAACGATTGGGTCGTCTATTGGCAGTATTGGGCTTAGTGCTGGGCTGCTTTGCATGGGCTGGAGACCAAAGCGCGATCGCGGCGAGCTTGAGCCGTATCGTCTTGCCATCATCCTCGCTCCTAGCTGTTGAAGCTCCGGCTAGAACCAATCGCGCCGATGACAAGCTTGCCACAGAATACGGCAAAAAACTTGATTTGAACAACAGCGCCGTCCGGGACTTTCGCGAATACCGAGGGTTGTATCCCACTTTAGCTGGACTAATTATTAAGAACGCTCCTTACGAAAAAGTTGAGGATGTACTCGACATTTCAGGTTTGACGGAAGCTCAGAAAAAGGTGCTGCAAGCTAACATGGACAAATTCACCGTAACTGATGTCGAATCAGTCTTTATTGAAGGAGACACCAGGTTGAATAACGGTCTCTACGACTAGATAGCACTCGGTCTCATCGGTCAGTAGAAGGCAGAAGGCAGAAGGCAGAAGGCAAAAGGCAGAAAGAAAAGATTTTTTTTCTCTGAGGCTGATGACTTCTGCCTTTGATGTTTCAGGAGTAATTCTAAAGTCTAAAATTTAAAATCTCAAATCGCCTGACTGCTTAGCGCATAGCAACCAGCTTGGCCGTTAGCACCTTTTAAATTCCTCAAATTATTGATTTGATCCTTCTTCCTTCTTCCCTCTATCCGTTACATCCGTTACATCCCGTACACTACTCGTTCCTGAACTTTTCTTTTCCTTCTTCCTTCTTCACATCGATCCTCTATCCGTTACACAATCCGTTACACAATCCGTTGCCGAACTTCCTTCTTGCATATGACTGACAAATTTGACGTATTGGTGATAGGTGCTGGCGCGGCCGGTTTGTACACGGCACTTTGCCTTCCAGAACATTTGCACGTGGGCTCGATCAATAAAAATACCCTGCCTGTTTCTGCTAGCGATTGGGCTCAAGGAGGGATTGCCGCCGCGATCGCCCCTGAAGATTCCGCAGCGCTCCACGTTCAGGATACACTGGCTGCCGGAGCCGGTATTTGCGACTTGGAAGCGGTGAAATTTTTAGTCGAAGAAGCTCCAGCCTGCATTGATTCCCTGGTAAAAATGGGCGTTGCTTTCGATCGCGCCGGCCCCGATTTAGCCCTCACCCTAGAAGCCGCCCACTCGCGCCGCCGAGTCCTCCACGCAGCCGACACTACCGGCAAAGCTGTTATCAGTACGCTGACAGCAAAAGTATTGAGCCGCAAAAACATTCAACTCGTATCCCCGGCCTTTGCTTTGAGCCTGTGGCTAGACAAAACAGGGCGCTGTCAGGGCATTAGCGCGATTTGCGGCTCCCGGGTCAAGTGGCTGCGCGCAGAAGCCGTGGTGCTCGCCACAGGCGGCGGCGGACAGGTTTTTGCTCAAACGACTAACCCGTCGGTAAGTACCGGGGACGGGGTGGCGATCGCGTGGCGCGCCGGGGCGCTGCTGCGAGATTTAGAATTTGTGCAGTTTCACCCGACAGCCCTCAGCAAAGCGGGCGCGCCGAGGTTTCTGATCAGCGAAGCGGTGCGGGGAGAAGGAGCTCATTTGGTGGACAGCAAGGGATATCGCTTTGCTTTTGACTCTCACCCCAGCGGGGAACTCGCCCCTCGCGATGTCGTCAGCCGCGCTATTTTCCGCCACTTGCAGAAGACGGGGGAACCTCACGTTTGGCTGGATTTGCGCCCGATTGCGGTCGATCGGCTGCGCTACAGATTTCCGAATATTATTCAAGTGTGCGCTGATTGGGGAATCGATATTTTTTCCGAACCGATACCCGTGACGCCCGCCGCCCATTACTGGATGGGAGGGATTGCGGCTGACAAGTTCAATCAAACTTCGATTCCGGGTTTGTACGCGGTGGGAGAAACTGCTAGCACGGGCGTACACGGCGCTAATCGCTTGGCGAGCAATTCGCTGCTGGAGTGTCTGGTTTTTGGATCGCAGATGGGACTTTTGCAGGTAGGAGATGGAAAGCCCGAGGTATTGCCAGATGAGTTCGATGCAGGGGAAATCTTGGCAAAATCGATTTCTGAAAAGGACATTGAGACGATCGAGAAGTTGCGCGTCGAACTGCCGAATTTGGTCTGGCAAAGTGCCGGAATTTGCCGGGGAAAAAGCGATCTGGAGAGTGCGATCGTCCGAGTTGAGATTTGGCGGCAAGAATTTGCCTCTTTGCCTTTGAGTCAAACTTTGCTTAATTTGCTGCCGGGACAAATGATTGATTTTTCCCCTGCTGATACTCACAGCAGCTCGATTTTGCGAAATTGGGGGGAAGTTGGCAATTTATTGGATATCGGCTACTTAATTCTCAAAAGTGCTGCGTTTCGCACCGAAAGCCGAGGCGGTCACTACCGAGTTGACTACCCGCTGACTGAGCCGGATTGGTGCACCCATACTTTAATCGATCGAACCAATTGGTACAAATCTGGGCCGATAAAAGATTGAAAAGTTGGGTTCAGCGCGTCCCCGTACCGTCACTTTTGGGGTTTCCGTTGGGGTCGGGTTCATATTTTTGCGGTTGATTTCCAAACGGTGAGGCTTGTGCAACTGTCAAAACTGTGGGGGTCGATCGCCCGGAACCCTCGCCCCTGCTAAGGCTGTTGGTCGATTGGCCCGTAAGTAGAGCCGCATTTGCCATGCCGATCGTACTCACTTGCAGGCAAGCCGCCACACTTGCCGTTGTTGCGAGCTGAATCAAAGTACGTATAGCGTTCATAGTTTTATCCAAATCACCGAAGTAGATGCACGTCATGTACCACCTATTATATCGAGCGATTTCCGTAGTTCCACTGACATCTTTACATTTCCTTTAATTAATTTTCGTAAGTTTACCTAAACCCTTTTCGAGCGAGGTTTTTTGGTAATTTGAATCAGGTTTTTGCTCTCTGTTTATGAATTTTTTAATATTTTTTAACATTAAGATGAGACGGCAATTTGCTGTAATAAGTTTGATACTTTTAGTGACTCTATCTAATGACAGATGACAGATTATCCTATTAGGACTTATAACAAAAAGTTCGCTCCCCTATTGGTAGTGGTAAAGTGTGCATTCCGAACCCTACTCATCGAGTGCGTGCATCCAGAACTGACTATTTGAGATTTAATCTGTAAGCCGTTACGCATTTAAACCATTAACGATCCAGTGGTAGGGTGCGTCGCTCGATCGATAGTCGCCAGGAGCGTCCGTTACTTGTGGCGACGCACCCTACGCCTAATGACCAATGACTGATGACTGATGACTAATGACAGATGACAATGATTAATTAATTAAAAAAATTGATATTGATTTTTCCCCAATTCCTTAGCGCGATACATTGCAGCATCGGCATTTTTGACTAAAGTTTCTGGATTTTGAGCATCAATTGGGTACAAACTAATACCAATACTTGTAGTTACAGAAACTGTATTTTCTTCTAAAATAAAAGGCTGCACGATCGCCTCCCGAATTTTTTCAGCTACTTTCGCAGCTTCCTCGCGGCCGGGAATTGCAGGCAAAATAACTGTGAACTCGTCGCCGCCCAACCGCGATATAATATCGCTGCCGCGCAAGCATTTATTGAGCCTGCTGGCAACTGTTTTTAAGAGCAAATCGCCCGTATTGTGCCCGAGAGTGTCGTTGATTGACTTAAATCCATCTAAATCTAAAAACAGTAAAGCTACCAATGTCTGATTGCTAGAGGCTTTTTCTAGAGAGGAATGCAAGCATTCGCAGAACATTTGGCGGTTGGGCAAACCCGTGAGGGCATCGTGATAAGCTTGGTGGCTGAGTTCGGCATTTTTTTGTTCTAGGGCATCTTCCCGGCGCTTGCGATCCGTAATATCTCTGATCGCTCCGACTAAAAATAGGTTGCCGGCAGCATCTTTGTGGAGGGATCTTTTAGTCGCAATCAGATGCGTAATTCCGTGAGCGTCGGTAAAATATTCTTCATTTTCTCGCGGTTGGTGAGTTTGCAATACTAATTCGTTTTGCTGCCAAAATATTTCGGCTTCGGCTTGGGGAAATAAATCGTAATCTGTGCGGCAGGTTAAAATTTCTAAAGGATAGCCGATAAACCGACAATATGCCTGATTCAAAACAACCCAGCGGTGATTTCGATCTTTGACAAAAATCGGGTCTGGAATTGTATCGATCAGCGATTGTAAAAATTCTTTAGACCGTTTTAATTCTTCTTGCAAGTTGGCCAGATAACCCACAACTGCGCAGCCAGAACCCAAAAGACTCAAAATTGCAGGAATTAACGGCAGCCACCAACCGACCAAAAATGATAAGTATAAACTGGCACTCAGACCGAGACAGATACTTAACAAACAGCAAGCCGATCGACCGATCGATCGCACGTTCCAGCTAACTCTTGCTCCCGCCCAAGACCACAGTAAAATCCACAGCCACTCCGCAGCCTCGGACCAGACTTTGATACCCCCGCGCCCGTCGATCGCAGCACTCAAAATTTGGCTCAAGAAATGAGCCTGAAGCTCGACTCCAGGTATGGGCTGGGGAGGAGCAAACAAGCCGGAACTGTAAGAATTTTGCTGAAAGTCTTTGAGGCTGGGCGCAGTTGAGCCGATCAGCACAGCGCGCGATCGCACAAAATCCGCTGGTACTTTGCCAGAAAGCACGTCGCTCATCGATGCAGTGCGAAAACTGCCTCGCGGCCCGCGCGGATTAGCGAGAATTTGATAGCCGCGGCTGTCTGCTCGCACGTAAGCACCGTCATTCGGTTGAAAAGGTCGAAAAACCCCCTTGCCTAACTGCAAGTATTTAGGATTGACTTTTGCTGGTTGAGGGGAAATCCCTTCGCGCTCCAGGTAAAGCAAAGCCAGTTTGAGCGCGAAACTTTCATGGGTTTTGCCATCTCCGGGCCAAGAGTAAAGCAAAGCTCGGCGCACTTTTGAGTCGGCGTCGATCACAACATTGTTGAAACCGATGCGATCTTTTTTGTCAAGTGCCGGAGGGGGGCGAACTCCGAACCTGGTTTCGTCTGGCATCAATTCAATGCCGATTAAATTGGGAATAGTTTTAAAAGTTTTGAGCAATTCGGCTCTGCCCGGTTGAGTCGGCAAATCTCGGTAAATGTCGAGCCCGATCGCCCGCGGCTGATGGGCGTGCAATTTTTGCAGCAATTGGGCCAATACAGCATCGGAAATTGGGTAGCCGTATTTTTGCAAGTCAGCTTCCTTAATTTCGACAATGGCGATGCGCGAGTCCGTTGGTTCTGCTGGTCGATGGCGCACAAAGTGGTCGAAAGCAGCCCATTCCCACACCTGCAAAAATCCCAACCAGCGCAGGAGAATGACCGTACTGGCAACGGCACTGGCAGTAATCAATACTCGGCGTTCTGCATCCAGCCATTTTTTGATAGTTTTTAGCATATTTTAGGGATTTTTGCCTCGCCCTTCCAGCATCTAAGCTACTATTACAGATAGCTTTTACGTGTCCGGGGCGATCTATCGATTTTAGATGAGAGATTTTAGATTATCCAATTTTTTGGTTTTTTGGTGCGATCGAGCTATTTGAGATTTGAGATTTGAGATTTGAGATTTGAGATTTGAGATTTTTGGATGCGGGCGATCGATACTATTTGAGATTTGAGATTTGAGATTTTTGGATGCGATCGAGCGATTTTAGATTTTAGATTTTAGATTTTTTAATTTTTGGGTGCGGGCGATCGAGCGATTTTAGATTTTTACTGTAACAGCCGCCAAGACAGTGAGGAGCTGCTTATTTTTTGAAACCCTTACTTTTCTTTCTGCTTCATTCTTTTTACCCGCTCGCACAGCCGAATAATCTTGTTACTTCTGCCATATTTTTTTTACGGATTCTAGATGCAAGATTTTAGATTGATTTCGCACCGCGAGACAGCGATAAACCCAGTATCATATCAAATCCTCTGTTCTTCGGAATGATATAAACGGAGGACACGGCAGTGCCGTGTCCCTACAATTAAT
>JAUBOG010000271.1:0-9016 GCA_036700105.1 Microcoleus occultus BM001215583 | reverse complement strand
GCTCTTCCGATCTGGGGCTAGGGGGGATCGAATTCTACGGGGCCTCATAAAAAATTGGTATGACATCTGCCATCATTCTCAATCAGCCTTCGATTGGCGGGATCTCCTGCAGGCCCCACAAGAAATTTACTCTTTGTGGAACAGTTAGGTGTCGCCTGTGCGAGCGAGAATGGTGCAACATCTCAGATAAAAGCTCGATCGAAGTAGAAGGCACAAGACACTCACCAACAACGCCATTGTCTCACAAGCGAACAAAGCCTTTGGCAACCTCCCACTTCGATTTTTCGTTTTTTTGAATTTTTTGCAAGCGCGATCGAGCCGCATCTATCCTCCGCGCCCGCACCCCCAACCAAACCAGCGCCACGCGTGCCGGAGGAGATCGAACAGTCAATCGATTTTAGATTTTAGATTAAAGATTAAAGAATTGAAGCATTGACTCCACGGATAAATTCGGGGGGCAAGTTTCATCGGATACAGGTTTTTGATTTCTGGACGGATGAATCACGTGGCGGGTATCCTGGATGCGGGAATTGTCGAAAAAAGTAGCGCGCGCTGTGATAAACTAGAAAAGTTGTTTAAATTCGCACATCCGGATTTTCGGGTGTTTCGATGGCGCAAGCCTTCAGAAATACAACCGGATGGAGGATTAACCCGAATCAGGAGTTAAAAATATCATGCCAGTAGTCAGTTTGGCTCAAATGTTAGAGTCAGGAGTTCACTTCGGACACCAAACCCGCCGGTGGAACCCGAAAATGTCTCCCTACATTTTCACAGAGCGCAACGGGGTTCACATCATCGACCTCGTGCAAACCGCTCAGCTTATGGAAGACGCCTACGAGTACATGAGAGTGGCCTCAGAAAAAGGCAAAAAGTTTTTGTTCGTGGGTACGAAGCGTCAAGCTGCTGGGATTGTAGCCCAAGAAGCTCAACGCTGCGGTGCTTACTACGTCAACCAGCGCTGGCTGGGTGGAATGCTCACCAACTGGACGACTATTAAGTCCCGCGTCGAGCGGCTCAAGGATTTGGAGCGCCGCGAGGAAATCGGCGCCCTGGATTTGCTGCCGAAAAAAGAAGCTTCCGTACTGCGCCGAGAAATGGCTAAACTCCAGAAATATCTGGGCGGGATTAAGTCCATGCGCAAGATTCCCGACGGAGTTGTGCTGGTAGACCAGCGCCGCGAGTATAATGCGGTGTTGGAATGCCAAAAGTTGGGAATTCCGATCGTCTCTCTGTTGGATACCAACTGCGACCCGGATTTGGTTGACATTGCAATTCCGGCAAACGACGATGCTATTCGATCGATCAAACTGATTGTCGGCAAGTTGGCTGATGCCATCTACGAAGGTCGCCACGGTCAGCAAGGCACCGACGGTGACGAAGACTACGACTACGAAGGCGGTTACGAAGGCGCTGAATACGATGTCGAAATCGAAGAATTGGATGACCCCAATTATGTAGATCCCGACGAAGCCGCCGACGCTGACGGCGAAGAAACCGACAGCTAGTATGGCGATCGGAATCTGATACCAGGCAATTAAAAATTAAAGATTGAAAATTAAAAATTATTATTTTTAGTTGGATATTTTTAATTTTTAATTGTAAATAGCACGTCTAAGTCATTAGTATGCGACTTACGCACAGAAACTATCTGTAGGGTGCGCAGTGCGCACCTTACCACTACAAGTAGTGTAAAAATAACTCTTTCGCGTAAGTCCTATACTAGAATTCTGCCAAAAGCATTCATGGTCTGGGCCTCAGAATTAATTCTGGCGCTACACGTACAAAGTCCGCTCTAAGGCGGAGTGAGTATTTCTTCAATATGGTCTAATCATTAACATTAAAATTAGTGACTGATGACTAATGACTAATGACTAATGACTAATGACTGATGATTAATGACTAATAACTAATTTTGATTGGGAACTTAAAGAAGATGGCGGACGTACCTGCAAAACTTGTTAAAGAACTGCGCGACAAAACCGGCGCTGGCATGATGGACTGCAAAAAAGCCCTGATTGCAAACGATGGCGATATCGAAACATCCATTGAGTGGCTGCGGAAAAAAGGTCTGGCTTCGGCAGGTAACAAAGGTGGACGGGTTGCCTCTGAAGGACTTGTAGGCAGCTACATTCACACGGGCGGCCGCGTGGGAGTGTTGGTGGAAGTTAACTGCGAAACAGATTTTGTGGCCCGCCGCGAAGAATTCCAAACTTTGGTGCGGAATATAGCGATGCAAATTGCCGCTTGTCCGAATGTGGAATACGTGAAAGTTGCAGATATCCCCGCCGAAATTGTCGAAAGAGAAAAGGCAATTGAAATGGAAAAGGACGACTTGGGCAACAAGCCGGACAACATCAAAGAAAAGATTGTTCAAGGGCGGATTGACAAGCGCATGAAAGAGCTGTCTTTGATGGATCAGCCTTTTATTAGAGATCAGAATATCTCGGTGGAAGAGTTGGTGAAACAAACGATCGCCCAAATTGGAGAAAATGTCCAAGTGCGCCGCTTCGTGCGTTTTGTGTTGGGCGAAGGCATTGAGAAGGTAGAAGCTAACTTTGCCGATGAAGTGGCAGCCCAAATCGGTGCTGTTAAGTAATCCAAAATTAAGATAGAGAATTAAAAATTAAAAATGTGAAAAGCTAATTTTTTGCATTTTTAATTTTTATTTTTTATGTGACTAATGCACAGACTATATTTGTAGGGTGCGCACTGCGCACCTTACTACATATAGCGTAAAAATTGAAAACTCGCGTAAGTCCTATTTTAATTTAATACGGGAGATATGGTGGGACCAAGAGATCGAATACAGCAAGATTTGGCACAACTAGAAGAGGCTTTAGCAGCCTTGACTTTGGAGTTTCACAGTACCTACGAGAATTATTTAACGGCGTTGGGACAAGCGGTGCGGCAGCAGTTAATCTTGGCTTGCTATCACCTTTGCACTCAAGCAGTGCCGGAGTCGTTTCTCAAGTTGTCCTTCGACGGGCGGCAAAAAATGCAGCAGGCTGTAAGGCTTTTGGCTGCAGAGTCTGAAACAAAGTTGCGATCGCTGACGGCAGAATCAGAGGCAGAAGAGGCAGAAGAAGAGGAAGAAGAGGAATTCGGGGAAGACGAATTAGAGGAAGACGAATTAGAGGAAGGGGAAGAAATAGAGGAATACGAATTAGAGGAAGACGAAGAATCAGAGGAAGAAAAAGAATTTTCCGCCATTAACTATCAATTTGCAGCAACAAATTACCAGTTGCCAATTGCCAATTCCCCCGAAAGTTTAGCGCGCTGGCAAAATAGTATTGAAAAGTCGATCGCCCAGATCGTCAAGCTGCTTTCCCACGACACCAACCGCTTGCTGCAACTGTCGGGAATGTTGCCGAGTCAATTGCCAGAACCTGTTCTAGAAGCTGCTTCTGCTGCTGAATTGTCCGGCGACAGCATTGCGGGGCCGCCTAATTTATTAAACATCGTCATTGAAACCGATAGCTCGCCAGCACCGCGAAACTTGCCAGAAACATCGCGTCAAGCTATGCACATTACAGCCATTAAACTGCGCCTGTCGGAAATAGAGTTTGCTGATGCGGCAACCTCGGCTTGGCGCCAGCAAATTCGCAATCTCTCTGTACGCTTGAACTCCCTCGGCCGCGATTACCAGAAAAAGCAGCGGGAAATGGCGGTGGTGGAGGCTGAGTCGGCTTGGCGATCGAGTTGGTTTGAAGATTAGTCAGTTGATAGTTGACAGTTGACAGTTGTCAGTTGACAGTTGTCAGTTGACAGTTGTCTGGAATTATTGAGCTATGATTAATAACTAATGACTAATGACTACTGACTAATGACTAATGACTAATGACTAATGACTAATGACTAATGACTAATAACTAATGACTGATGACTAATAACCAACCAGAATGGCAGCGATTGCAAAAAGCTCTTTCCGTAGAAGCCGATCGCGGATTTAACGACATCCAAGGCAGTCAATACCGCTTCAGCGAGTTTCTCGGCCTGAGTTTGAGACAGTTGGCCGGTGCTGTCGCGGCTTCTGCTGCGCGCGATCGAGCCAGACAACTAGCCGCCCAATTTGACATCTACCCTCAGAAGGATCTCGAAGAGCGCCAGCATTCGATCGCCATTACAGTCAGTTTCCTCAGACAAATGGAGCAAGTTTGGGAAGAACAAACGACACAAGTCCCACTAGAAAACGCTGCCGATTCAAGCACCCCAGCAGTGAACGTTCCCCGCACAGCACCCCTGATAGCAGCACCCCCACCGCCGAGCCTGACTCTCGACCAGCAATTAACCCGCGTGACAGGCATCGGCCCCGCCAACGGCAACCGCTTGCTAAAACTCGGTTTAGACACCGTATACGACTTGCTTTATTATTATCCCCGCAACCACATCGACTATGCAAAGCAAGTACGAATTCGCGAGTTAGTAGCAGGGGAAACAGTCACTTTAATCGCCGAAGTCAAGCGCTGCAATTGCTTTTCTAGCCCGAAAAATAAGAAATTAACTATATTAGAAGTAATTTTAAAAGACAGCACTGGAGAAATCAAAATCAGCCGCTTTTTTGCCGGGCCTCGCTACAGCAATCGCGGCTGGCAAGAATTCAAAAAGCGCGAGTATTGTACAGGTGCGGTGCTCGCAGCTTCGGGGTTGGTGAAGCAGGGTAAATACGGCATTACTTTAGAAAATCCCGAGTTGGAAGTATTAGACGACTCCGGCGGTGCGATCGAATCGATGAAAGTCGGCCGCCTGATTCCTGTTTATCCGCTGACGGAAGGGGTCGATGCAGGTTCGGTGAGGCGATCGATCTTGGCTGCAATGCCGGCGGCGAAAATGTTGCCGGAATCGCTCCCTGACGATTTGCGCGAGCGTTACGGTTTAATGGGTTTAGCCGATGCCGTGACTAACATTCACTTTCCGCTCGATCGGGATTGTCTCGCCGCCGCCCGCCGCCGCTTAGTTTTTGACGAATTTTTCTACCTGCAATTAGGACTTTTAAAGCGCCGCCAAACCCAAAGAAAAGCTCAAGCTAGCGCAGTCATCCTTCCCAGCGGCAAATTGATCGAACATTTCTATGAAATATTGCCTTTTGCGATGACGAATGCTCAGGAAAGAGTAATTAACGACATCCTCAACGATTTAGCTTCGCCGCAGCCGATGAACAGATTAGTGCAAGGCGATGTCGGCGCCGGCAAAACCGTAGTCGCCGTAGTCGCAATGCTAGCAGCAATTCAATCCGGCTATCAAGCAGCTTTAATGGCGCCGACAGAAGTTTTAGCAGAACAGCATTACCGCAAATTGGTAGGTTGGTTTAACTTGATGCACTTGTCTGTCGAACTGTTAACTGGTTCGACAAAAGTAGCAAAGCGCCGGGAAATTCACAGCCAGTTAGAAACCGGAGAATTGCCCGTTTTAGTTGGAACTCACGCCCTGATTCAAGATACGGTAAATTTTCATAAATTAGGTTTGGCGGTAATTGACGAACAGCACAGATTCGGCGTGCAGCAGCGCGCTAAATTGCAGCAAAAAGGCGAAGCTCCCCACGTTTTGACGATGACGGCTACTCCCATTCCCCGGACGCTGGCGCTGACGCTGCACGGCGATT
Organism: Microcoleus occultus BM001215583; assembly: GCA_036700105.1. Taxonomy (GTDB): domain Bacteria; phylum Cyanobacteriota; class Cyanobacteriia; order Cyanobacteriales; family Microcoleaceae; genus Microcoleus. The sequence continues at coordinate 3,417 of JAUBOG010000271.1, read as the reverse complement.
TAGACGTGAGTCAAATTGATGAACTTCCCCCCGGTCGGCAGGCGATTCAAACAACTGTACTGTCTGCAAAAGAACGCCTCCAAGCTTACGATTTGATTCGCCGGGAAGTGGCGAGCGGGCGTCAGGTTTATGTGGTGCTGCCGCTGGTGGAGGAGTCGGAAAAGTTGGATGTGCGATCGGCAATTGAGGAAAAAGAGAAACTTGAAAAAAGTATATTTCCTGAGTTTAAGGTGGGTTTGCTCCACGGTAGGATGAGCAGTGCTGACAAAGATGACGCAATTACGAAGTTTCGTGACAAAGAAACTGATATTTTAGTATCGACTACTGTGGTGGAAGTGGGAGTCGATGTGCCGAATGCAACGGTAATGCTGATTGAAAATTCGGAGCGTTTCGGACTGTCGCAACTGCACCAGTTGCGGGGTCGAGTCGGTCGGGGGCGCGATCGATCTTATTGTTTGTTAATGCCCGGTTCCAAGACGGCGGAAGCTATGCAGAGAATGAAGGTTTTAGAACAATCTCAAGATGGTTTTTTTATTGCGGAAATGGATATGAGATTGCGCGGGCCCGGTCAGGTTTTGGGAACTCGGCAGTCGGGTTTGCCGGATTTTGCTTTGGCGAGTTTGGTGGAGGATCAGGAGGTTTTGGAGTTGGCGAGGGCGGCGGCTCAAATGGTGATTGAAAATGATGAAACTTTGAATGCTTGGCCTGTGGTGCGGGATGAGTTGGAGCGGAGATATCAGCGGATGATGAGCGGGTCGATTTTGACTTAGACGGCGGTTGAAACCGCTTCTACAAAAACGAAGTCCGCCTCCGCGGACTGAATAAAATAACGCAATTTAAATCGCCCGCTCTTCAACCTGCGGAGGCAGGTTTTGTTTGTGTAGACGCGGTTTCAACCGCCCGGTCTTCTCTTTGTCAGGGTTATTTTTATCAGTTGTAAGGATTCCCGCACTTATTGAACCAAAAATCCTTCGCAGGAATGACGGAGAAGTGTCAAAATTAAGATAGTCCTGCCAGAAAACAGGGGAAAGGAAATCTAGCCTGTACTGGCGCTTAAGGCAACATTGATTCCTCGCTTGTCACGCTTACAGGTGGTCGCCGACGGTTCGTCGCATTTAATCTTCAACAGTAATTATGAAAGATCTCACTCGTTATCGAAATATCGGCATCTTCGCCCACGTAGATGCTGGCAAGACCACTACAACTGAAAGAATCCTGAAACTGACAGGTAAAATCCACAAAATCGGTGAAGTACACGAAGGCGCGGCGACGACTGACTTCATGGAACAGGAGCAAGAGCGCGGGATTACGATTCAGTCCGCTGCTACCACCTGCTTCTGGAACGAGCATCAGCTCAACATCATCGATACTCCCGGACACGTCGATTTTACGATCGAGGTGTACCGTTCTCTGAAGGTACTCGATGGTGGCATCGGTGTATTCTGCGGTTCGGGTGGAGTTGAACCGCAATCGGAAACCAACTGGCGCTACGCTAACGATTCCAAAGTCGCTCGCGTCATCTACATCAACAAGCTCGATCGCACCGGCGCAGATTTTTACCGCGTTGTCAAGCAAGTCGATAAAATCCTCGGCGCTAAACCGATGGTAATGGTATTGCCGATCGGCATTGAAGAAAAGTTTTGCGGCGTAGTCGATTTGCTGACCCGCAAAGCCTGGATCTGGGATGACTCCGGCGATCCGATGAACTACCAAATTAAAGATGTTCCCGCCGATATGGTCGATGATGTCGAAACTTGGCGCGAACAGTTGATCGAACTGGCCGTCGAGCAAGACGACGCTCTGATGGAACAGTATCTCGAAGGCAACGAGCCGAGCATCGACGACCTCAAACGCTGCATTCGCAAAGGTACTCGCGATCGGGCATTTTTCCCCACCTACTGCGGCTCGTCCTTTAAAAACAAAGGCGTGCAGTTGGTTCTTGATGCCGTGGTTGACTACCTGCCGAACCCGATGGAAGTCACACCACAGCCAGAAGTCGATCTCGATGGGAATGAAACCGGCGAGTTTGCCGTTGTCGATCCCAACAAGCCACTGCGGGCACTCGCGTTTAAGATCATGGACGATCGCTACGGTGCTCTAACCTTCACGCGCCTGTACTCCGGTACTCTGTCCAAGGGCGACACCGTACTCAACACCGCCACAGGCAAAACCGAGCGCGTCAGCCGTTTGGTGGAAATGCACGCCAACTCTCGCGAAGAAATTGAATCGGCCCAAGCCGGGGACATTGTGGCGATCGTCGGCATGAAAAACGTCCGCACCGGACACACCATCTGCGACCCCAAAAATCCCGCAACCCTAGAGCCGATGGTATTCCCCGATCCCGTCATTTCGATTTCGGTCAGACCGAAGGTGAAAGGCGGCGAAGAAAAAATGGGAGCAGCCCTCACCAAGATGGTGCAAGAAGACCCATCCTTCCACATGGTGACGGATCAAGAAAGCGGCGAAATGATTCTCAAAGGGATGGGCGAGTTGCACCTCGACATCAAAGTAGACATTCTCAAGCGCACCCACGGCGTCGAAGTAGAAGTTGGCGAACCGCAAGTAGCCTATCGCGAGTCGATTACCAAGCGCCTCGAAGACGACTACACCCACAAAAAGCAATCGGGCGGTTCCGGTCAATTTGCCAAAATCGGCTACGTAATCGAGCCAGGGGAGCCTGGAAGCGGCTTCATATTCGAGTCAAAAGTGACCGGCGGTAGCGTACCGAGAGAATATTGGCCGGCAGTCGAAAAAGGCTTTGAAAGCTGCATCGACAAAGGCGTCTTGGCCGGATTCCCCTGCTTGGACTTGAAATTCACCCTCCTAGAAGGCGGTTTCCACCCCGTTGACTCGTCGGCGATGGCCTTTGAAATTGCGGCCAAAGCAGCCTACCGGCAGTCTCTGCCGAAAGCTGGGCCTCAGTTGCTCGAACCGATTATGAATGTCGATGTATTCACTCCAGATGATTACATGGGCGACGTGATCGGAGACCTCAACCGCCGCCGGGGGATGATGAAATCTCAGGAAACAAGCCAGACGGGAGCGCGGATCAAGGCAGATGTGCCGTTGAGCGAAATGTTTGGTTACATTAGCGACTTGCGTACTATGACATCCGGCCGCGGACAGTTTTCCATGTCGTTCTCGCACTATGCTCCTTGTCCGAGCAACATCGCTGAAGAAGTGATCAAGGCGGCAAAAGAGCGTCAAGCCGCGAAGTAGTGTATTGAGTGTAAGTGCGATCGAATAGTGCGATCGGACTCTACGAACAGCTAACCAGAAACCGGGTTTTTTCACGAACATCCTTCGCCGCAGCGACGGGATTAGGTAAAAAACCCGGTTTCTTTAATATTGGTGCGTCCAGGACCATTACTCACAAGTTAAGCTAAAAGCACTATTGTCAATGAGTAAAATTACTCA
>JAUBOG010000270.1:0-9041 GCA_036700105.1 Microcoleus occultus BM001215583 | reverse complement strand
GACAGTTGACCCTTCGACTACGCTCAGGGCACCGCAGTTGACAGTTGACAGTTAAGAGTTAATCTAAAAAAAAGCCACCGTTTCAGGTGGCTTTTTTTAGGATTTTATGCGAACTTTCCAAATAATTCCCAATTCCATCATCTTACATTCCTGGACGCAAGAAAGGATTTTTTAAACTATTTATGGCGTAAGGTGCGCAGTGCACACCCTACAAATAGAGTCTGTGCGTAAGTCGCGATGTTACTAAGAAGTGCCATAATTATTGTTTATTTTGTTGGTAGCGATCGCCACCAACAACAAATAACCAATAACCAATAATCAATCACAAATAACCAACAACTAATAACTAAATAATGTCCGATATTTTTGTGATGGTACGCAATCAAAATAATGTCGCCATGACCTCAGTTGATGGCATTGCCTTTATTACTTTACTGAGTCGGGACGGACGGGTACTGGCCGAGGAGACGGTTGCCTTGATGGAGGCAGATGCGGGATTTGATGACTTGGCAGCAGGACAATATACTGTAATAGTCAGGCACGAACTGGTTGAACCGCGATCGGCCAAATGGGATGTGACGATCGGCAATGAAGATCAAGTAGTCATACTAACATTTGTTTATCTAGAACCGGAACGGGTACTGCTTCGCATTCTAGCTACTGTTGAAGAGAGGTTATGACAATGACAGCTAAAGTTATTCCATCACAGTCAATTAAAATGTTCCGCTATCGAGTGCATTTCTTAGCAAAAGACCTTTGGAAGGAGAAAAACCCGGTTGGTCGAATGAATCTGGCTTTGCAGTTGGCGGATGCGGCGAGTACGCTGGCTAGGCTGGAAGTGGAGGAGGCACGAAAATTTCAAGAAGAGTCGGCTCAGGAGCTGGTTTCAGACTCAACTGAGATTTGATGTAAAGTTCGGGCATTGCGCATCGGGCATCGGGAATAGGTCATTGGGAATAGGGCATTGACAACAAATTTCTACCTTGCTTGGTGAATGAGCAAGCCGGAAAACTGCGTTACACTTATATAGGTATATTTACAAAACAACATAAAACCATGACTGTTGCCTATCCCCGCAAGCTTCGCAACGCAATGGGAGCCCGAGAAATTTTAGATCAAGTGGTGCGCGATCGCGAAATTCACCTGATCACCCTCAACCGCTACCGCTTTAGCGAACAGCGCAGTTGCAAAGACCTCACCGACTTGATCGAGCAGCTAGACGGGAACCCGGCCGAACTCGTCCGCGACCTTTCCCGGCACATTTCCGACGAAGCGCGACACGCTATGTGGCTGACAGATTTGCTGGTAGACATCGGTCAAGATGTGGGAACGCCGCCGGGAGTCTCCTACATTGACGAATTTGAAAGACTGCTCGACAGCGACCAAAAAGACCCCACCAAAGACCGCGAAGATTTTGTAATTTCTTCCCTAGCGGCGATTAACGTCACCGAAAAGCGCGGCTGCGAATACTTCTCGGCGCACATCCACGCCCTGAAAAAGGCTCCCCAAACTGACGAAAACGTCAAAATCCGCGAAACTATCGAAAAGATATTTCCCGAAGAAGCAGGCCACGTGCGCTGGGGGAATCGGTGGCTGGGAGAAATCGCTGCCAAAAGCCCGGAACACCGCCAGAAAGTCGATCGGGCAAAACGCAAATATGCGGCGATCGAACAAGCAGCATTTGAATCGGGAATGGATATCATGCTGGGAGCAGAACTGCGCCGCGTCACCCGCCTGGTAGACATTGCCAACACCATGCCGATGTGGGAACGCCCGCAATACCTGATGGAACGGCTGCCTGCCACCCTGATCGCCCCCGACCTGCAAATGACCAGAGTGGATGTGGCTCAGCGCGCCTGGAACCGCGACCCGCAGGCATTTATGGAGAAATTGGTGCCCATGTTCCTCAACGGCTTGAATACCATTGAGAAGAAGCCGGCGGCGAGCAAGCCGAGTGCTTAAAATACAACTCAGGCAAAAGTTATGAAAAAACCGGGTTTCTGAGCCGAGGTTCTGGGTGCAAACGCAGAATTTTCGTTCGGGAACCCGGTTTCTGCGTCAACTCGATTTAAAGTCTATAATTTTCAGCTAAAGCCAAGTAAACTGAATTATTGGAATAGTTTTCCGTCTAAATACAATCATGACTACCAGCGAGCCGAACCCACAAACAGTTTCCGCAGAAAGCGCCTTAAGTGAAAGCGCGATCGCCGATGCCCAGGTCGAAAAAGCCACAGCCGTCACCTATGCAGAAGAAATTGAAACTGTCATCGCCAGCATGGCTGTAGACCAAAAAGTGATGGTCGGTCAAAATGAAGCTGGCGGACATCTTTGGAAATTCAAGTACGGCAGCGTTGAAGTGTTCGTGCAACTGTCGGGCGAAACCGAAAATGATACTTTGACGGTGTGGGCTTTTGTACTTCAGTTGCCGGCAAAAAATGAAGCTGAATTAATGCGGAAACTTCTAGAAATGAATTGGCTGTCTACTTTGGAGTCTCATTTTGCGATCGTGGAGTCTCAAGTTGCAGTAGTATCGACTCGGACGATCGCCGAAATCTCGACCGGAGAAATTTCTCGGGCAATTACTATTGTCGCCACGATCGCCGATGACAACGACGACGTACTGCAAGCAGAATTCGGTCAATAGTTATGAGTTGGTTGTTATTGGTTAGTTGTTAGTTGTTAGCTGTTAGCTGTTATTGGCTAGTTGTTAGTTCTTAGTTATTAGTCATGACAACTAATAATCGATAGCGAATAACCAGTAACCAGTAACCAGTAACCAGTAACCAGTAACCAATAACCAATAACCAGTAACCAATAACGAATAACTAATAACCAGTAACTAATTTACTCATTCAATATGCAGGCCCGGCGAGCCACGAAATAGCGATTCCCAGCCCCAAACCGACAACCACTTGAAAAGGAGTGTGTCCCAGCAACTCCTTGAGACGAGCCTCATTCAAGTTGTGGTCTTCTTCAAAAAACTCATCAATAATTTGGTTGAGGATGCGAGCTTGCTTGCCGGCTGCTTGGCGGACACCAGCAGCGTCGTACATCACAATAATCGCAAAGATCGCGGCGATCGCAAACTCCGGACTTTCCCATCCCATCGTTTGTCCTACCCCAGCAGCCAAAGCGCCCACAAAAGACGAGTGAGCGCTAGGCATTCCCCCTGTTGTTACCAAATACCGCAGATTAAACTTGCGATTTTTTACCAACTCGATCGGCAACTTCATGATCTGAGCCGCCAGACAAGCGAGCAAAGCAACTACCAGTACATGATTATTTAAGATGCCGCTGCAAATTTCCTGCATATTGTTTAGTATTTCTAGTTACTGCGGCTGGTAATAAAATCGGCGATTCCTAGCAGCGGTAGAGCTTTGCTCCCAAACGCTGTTAGTTGAGACTTAGCATCAGCAACAAGCTGCGAAGCTTGCCGCCTTGACTCCTCAATTCCCCACAAACTCGGATAAGTTACTTTCCCGGCTAGAACATCTTTGCCAGCAGTTTTGCCCAACTCTTCTTGAGTAGCCGTAATATCCAGAATGTCGTCAATTATCTGGAAAGCCAGCCCGATATTTTGAGCGAAACGAGACAGCCGCTGCAAATCCGCAGCCGGTGCTCCGGCCAGAATTCCCCCGCAAACCACGCAAGCCTCTAACAGCGCGCCGGTTTTGTGGGCGTGAATGTAATTCAAAGTTTCCAGAGAAACATCTGTCTTTCCTTCCGATTCCAAGTCAACCACCTGACCGCCTACAAGCCCAGCAGCGCCCGATGCCCGCGCCAAATGGGCGATCGTCTGCAACACCTGTTGGGGGGGTACGTTCTCAGTTTTAGCGGCGATAAATTCAAAAGCATAGGTCAGCAAACCATCCCCAGCCAAAATAGCAATATCCTCGCCGTAGACTTTGTGGTTAGTGAGTTTGCCGCGCCGGTAGTCGTCATCGTCCATTGCCGGCAAATCGTCGTGGATCAGCGACATGGTGTGGATCATTTCCAAAGCGCAAGCTGTCGGAATTGCCATTTCGGCAGTACCGCCGGCAAGTTCGCAGGCAGCTATACACAGGATCGGACGCAGCCGTTTGCCCCCTGCTAGCAGCGAGTAGCGCATGGCTTCGTAAATTTTTTCTGGGTAGATGACTGGTAGCGCACCGTCGAGAGCTACCTCGATCGCTTTCTTTTGCTGGACTAGGTAAGTAGATAAGTCGAAAGCGGATTCCGGTTGGGACGAATCCATTTTTGTTGCCAATACCATCCCTTGCTCTCTTGTGATGAATGTGACGAAAGGATACTTTGAGCGATTTGGTTCGATCGCGCCGACTTTCAGCCAGTGGCGAGCGATCGAAATCTGAGACTCAATTTAATCATTCTACGGGTGTTGTTGCACAGAAACTCATGTGAAGTTTTGAGTTTTATAGCGGAAGGCACTACACGGATGAGGACACGGATACACGGATGAATTATCTAGTCTGAGTCATTCTTAAGAGGGAAGAGAGAAGAATGCAGCCCCCTAAAGGCGCCTCACTCTCCGGCAATCTGCTGTAAGTCTCTGGCTGTCTGCAAAAACTGCTGCACCGCTGGCGTGGGATTGTCGCGCCAAATTAGAGCAATTGAGACGATCGGGCTTGCTTCCTGTAACGGTTTGTAAACAACACCGCAGCGCTGGAAATTTTGCATCGACTCTGGGACAATTGCTACCCCGATCTCGGCGGCGACTAGACTGACAATAGTTTGCATTTGAAGCGCTTCTTGACCTGCGATCGGGCTAAAACCTGCTTGCTGACAAAAACTGACGATCGGATCGTACAACCCCGGAGCCAAAGAACGCGGAAACAAAATAAATGGTTCCGTGGCAAGTTGTCGCAATTCCACCTTTGTATCCTCAGCCATTCGATGCGCCTGCGGCAAAGCCACAATCAGCGGTTCCCGAAACACAATTTCCGAATTAATCCCATCCGCAACCGGAGGGCGAATGAAGCCGATGTCAATTTGCCCTTCTTGCAACCGCTGCAATTGCTCGTTGGTCGTCATTTCTCGCAATTCCAGCTTTACCGCAGGATGCAGAGTGCGAAAAGCCTGCAAAATCGCTGGAACCACGTTGTGTGCGGCCGAGCTCACAAAGCCTACGGTAAGTTGGCCGAGTTCGCCCCGGCTTGTCTGCTGCGCGAGTTGAATTGCTCGATCGACTTGCTGCAGAATTTTTTGCGACTCCTCAAAAAAAACCTGTCCCGCTTCCGTCAGCACAACCCTCCGCTTGGTGCGGCGAAACAGTTGAAAGCCCAACTGGGTTTCTAACTGCTGGATTTGTTGGCTTAGCGGAGGTTGGGCCATATGCAGGCGATCGGCTGCGCGAGTGAAATTCAACTCTTCTGCAACCGCAATGAAATAACGCAAATGTCGCAGTTCCATAATTTCCAACGATTAATATTTTAAAAGTATAAGTTGTTACTCAAACAGATATTGGACATTTATGATGATATTTCATACAGTGATTTATAGGCGGAGTTGAGAATTAAAAAATGAATAATTTGGATATCAGAATTAGAGAAGCAGAGCTGGCAGATTTAGAATTGATCCTGGCTTTCATTGCACAAAAAAGCGAATTTGACGGCTCTATTAGCGGCTTTGCGGCAACAGCAGAAAAATTGCAGAAAACACTATTTTGTGATTCTCCGCTAGTGCGGGTATTGTTGGCGGAAGTTGCAGGAAAAGCGGTAGGATTTGCTATGTTCAATGCCTCCTATTCAAGTTTATTGACGCAGCAGTGCCTTTGGCTTGACGATTTATTTGTGCAAGCTCCTATGCGCGGCATGGGAGTTGGTACGGCTTTGTTGAAACATTTGGCGCAAATTGCTGAATCCACAAATTGCGGGCGGATTGAATGGACTGTTAATACTGGGAATGCGCCGGGAATTGCTTTTTACGAAAAGCAGGGAGCGCGGATTTTGGAAAATATTAGGGTTTGCCGTATTGAGGGGGATGGAATTAATCTGCTTGCTGGCAAATAATTTAATAACGAACCGCGAAGGCGCGAAGGAAACGAAGAGAAGAGAAAAGAAGAGAAAAGAAGAGAAGAGATGTCACAATATTTTTGGAATTCTGCCCTTTATGAGGGGAGTCATGCTTTTGTTTGGCAGTACGGGGAATCTCTTTTGGAGTTACTCGCTCCGAAGGCTGGAGAACAAATTCTCGATTTGGGCTGCGGTACGGGACAGTTGACTGAAAAGATTGCTGGAAGCGGTGCTTTTGTGTGCGGGATTGATTCATCTTTGTCGATGATTTCCACGGCGAAAGTTAACTATCCTCACATTAATTTTGCCGCAGCGGATGCTCGCGATTTTCAGGTAGAGCAACCGTTAGATGCTGTGTTTTCTAATGCTGTTTTGCATTGGATTAAACAGCCGGAGGCTGCGATCGATTGCGTGGAAAAAGCGCTGAAGCCGGGAGGGCGTTTTGTTGCTGAGTTTGGCGGTAAGGGGAATGTGGGGGCGATCGTCGGCGCACTTTTGAGCGTTTTGTCGGAAATTGGTGTAGATTCGCCCCAAACGCTTAATCCTTGGTATTTTCCGACTGTCGGCGAGTATGCTGGGCTTTTGGAAAAACGGGGTTTTGAGGTTGGTTATGCGGTTTTGTTCGATCGGCTGACTGTCCTAGAAGGCGGCAGCGCTGGTATGGTAAATTGGATTGAAATGTTTGCTGGCGGGTTTTTGTCCGGGTTGTCTGATGATGTGCGATCGCGCGTAATTCATACAGTTGAAGAACGTTTGCTGTCGGTGCTTTACCGCGATGGTAACTGGACCGCAGATTATCGCCGAATTCGCATTGTTGCTGTCAAAAAATCCGATTAACAATTTGACACTCTTGGGCGCGATCGCACCCAAGAGTGTCAAAATGAGTAGGTTTGAGTAAAGTCGGCCGCTGAAGGCGATGCACCTTCGCCCTTCGGCTGCGCGAGCAGATAAACTCCGCCGAAGTGACGGGGTTTCAAACCCATCCATTTTTCTGATGACACTCTACACTTGGAGAAGGCCGCGAGTTTCGCGGTTTCAGCTTGTAGACTGGTAGCGCGGCCGAGGAGCTCGTCGCTTGCCGTTGTGAGCCCTTTCGTCAATTGCCAATTGTGCCAAAGGTATCCCCGCGTGAATTATTGATGGAAACTCAAGTCAATCTTTGCGCCAGCGCACAGTCTTTCCGAGCTCAGACGCCAACGGTTTTAAAGAGGACACTTTAGCTGCATGCAGGGAAATTTGAGTGAAATTGACATCCGCAGCATCCTGCAATTGATTGAGTTAGGTCAGCGAACCGGAGAACTGTTCGTAGAGGCCTACAGTTCCACCGGCAGCAATACGGGTACTCAACCTACCCAGCGCTCCCTTGCAGGACAATCCTGGTATGTCTTCTGCTTCAACGGTCAGATTATTTACGCTACCCAGAGTGCGGGCAGTTTGTTTCGGTTGCGCGACTACCTGCACCGCTACAAAGCAGATACCGCCCTCGACAAAATCCAAGTTCCGTACATGGCATCTACCAATGCCCCAGAATACGGCTACCTGTGGGCTCTGCTGGAAAACCACATCCTCACCCCAGCTCAAGGGCGCAACATCATCCACAGCATGATCCACGAAACTTTGTTTGACTTGCTCAGCCTGCATCAGGGTTCCTTCACTTTTGAAATGGGGTCAGCATTGGCTCCTCAACTAACCAGTTTAGAAATTAGCTCGCTGCTGGCGAAGATTGTCAAACAGGTGCAGCAGTGGAAGCAGTTTCACCCTCACATTCAGTCGCCCAACCAATGCCCGGTAATTTCAGACCCCGCCGAGCTGCGAGTCGCGCTTCCGGCTCATACTTTTAATACTCTCAGACGCTGGGCTGACGGCCGCACTTCTATCCGCCAAATGGCGCGCTACCTCAACCGAGACGTGCTGACTGTCGCTAAGGCTATTTACCCCTTCGTGCAGCAGGGATTGGTGCAAGTATTTTACGAGCCCTCTGTTGCTCTGGCGAACCACAAAAAAGAATGGTCGTCTCCAGAAACCAAGGCTCCGAGAGTTGTCTGCATTGACGACGACAATGTGATTCGCAAAACAGTCGAGTCAATCTTAAACGAACACGGTTACGAAGCTACTGGCATCAGCAGCCCCCTCCAAGCCCTGAGTATGGTTTTTCCGCTCAAACCTGATTTAATTCTCTGCGACATCGCCATGCCCGAACTCGACGGCTATGAAATTTGCGCGATGCTTCGCAATTCTAGCGCTTTCCGGCACACGCCGATCGTCATGCTCACGGGTATCGACGGATTTATCGATCGGGTTAAAGCCCGCATGGCCGGAGCTACTGACTACTTTACCAAACCTTTTGGCGAAAGCGAGTTATTAATGCTGGTAGAAAAATATGTCGGCCCTGGCTATCCTCGGGCAAATCTCTCGGAAAGATTATTAAGCAGCTCCCGAGAAGATGAATTAGAATCAACATAAATTCCGCACCGATGGCATGATTGGAGTTTTTTTGTACCTGTTCGATTCGCTCTTGTCTATCCTGTAATAAAATAAAGTCATATTAGTGAGAACAGCCAACAGCAGAGTTAAAGTCTATATGGGAAAATCTGCGATCGGGCTGTTGGGGTAGTATCACCTGACTGCAAATCCCAAGATTGTTCAAATTGCCGTCATCGAGTGAAAAAAGCCAAAGCCTCAGCACTCTTAATCTCAATCAAATCCCGCAGCATCGTCAGGGCTAGTGAAAATAGATAAGGCAGTTAACAGTCAATTATCCTTGAGTTTTTCGATGAGAGTGTCAACAGCGAACAGTCAACAATTATTTCCCCCGTGCAGCCGAAGTTGAGATCGTTCATGCCTCAACTGCTAAGTTCAAAGCGATCGGGTTACAAACGCGGCAATTAATATTTTAAACAAAGGCATGGAAATTATAGCAAGAAAATGGCAAAAGGAATCTGCCTCGCACTCTCAAGAAATCACTCTCAACAAAATCGCCTCGGGTGCATCTCAATTTGGCAAGGGCGAAGCATTTCGGCAGACAATTTATTA
>JAUBOG010000026.1:0-26042 GCA_036700105.1 Microcoleus occultus BM001215583 | reverse complement strand
AAGCATTCCGGCAGATAATTTATTAGCGATCGCCAGAGATTTACTGCCGGAATGCTTCGCCCCTACTAATATATTTGGAAAACTGAGCGCACCAGACTTAAAACCTAACTATTATCACCCCAATGATGGGGGGCTAGCAGGATGAATCTTTGCAGGATTGAACAGCGGGCCGGTCATGTTTTTGACCGGGTTGTGGATACCGATCGGAGATTTTGTGCGGGAGTATTTAGCTTACTTCCCCGGTTTAACTTCTAATACGCCGCCGTTGGGGTTAAAAGTTACTTGGAATTCAGCAGTTTTTTGAACATTTGCTGGGGCACCGGCAGGAGTTTGCAAAACCGGCAGAGGAGTTTCTTTGACGAAATCTTTAGCTGCTTTATTTGTGGGTTCAAACTGTAGAATATCGCCGTTTTGCTTGACTTTAACCCGATAAGTCAAACTTTCGGTGAATGTCGGAGTTGTGTTCCAATTTTGGTCAATTTGTGCGTACAACTGCTGTCCGATCGCATCGAGTTCGGCTTTGTCAGAAATCCCAGGGGCGGCACTGGTTGCTGCATTGGGTTCGGCGGCGCTGTTAGCTGCGATCGGCGCGGGGCTAGCTGCGATTGGCGCGGGGCTGGCTGCGATCGGCGCGGGGCTAGCTGCGATCGGCGCGGGGCTGGCTGCGATCGGCGCGGGGCTGGCTGCGATCGGCGCGGGGCTGGCTGCGATTTGCGGGTTCGGAGGAGAACTCACAACCGCCGTCGCAGTTGGCGCCGGTGCGGTTGCTGCTAGTTTGACTTGCTTTAGCTGGCTGGAAATAGCAGACATATTGACTGCTGCTAAAGTAGCCATTGCTACCAACCACGAGACTGCCAGAATGCCGCCTTTGATCGGCGAAGCTTCTAGGGGTTCGGCAGCATGAGGCTTAAAGGACACAGGCGGCATCGCCCTGTCAGCAACCGCACGCTGTTTGCTAGCGGGTAATGGCAGGACGACGGGTGCGATTTCTGAATCCGTTGTATCCTCTTCGTGGTGGGCGTAGCGAGAGAACAGGAATTCTAAAGCAAAGTTGCGGAGTTCGTAGTATTTCGGGTCTTCCATAATCCGCGTGCGGTTGCGGGGACGGCTGAAGGGAATGTGGACATCTTCGCCGATGCTAGCTGCCGGCCCGTTGGTCATCATCACGATGCGATCGGCTAAAAACAAAGCTTCATCGATATCGTGAGTGATCATGATGACGGTAATTTTGTACTCGCGCCAAATTTTCAGCAATTCTTCCTGCAACTCTTCCCTGGTAATCGGGTCTAGAGCTCCGAAAGGTTCGTCCAAAATCAACAGTTTGGGTTTAGTTGCCAGAGCTCGGGCGATCGCCACCCGCTGTTTCATCCCCCCGGACAACTGGCCCGGTCTTTTGTCGCAAGCTTCGGTCAGCCCCACTAATTCCAAGTGTTCCTTGACGATCGTATTGTGTTCGTCTGCGGACTTTTCCCCGTAAACAGTTTCAACGCCTAGGTGGATATTTTCAGTAGCAGTCAGCCACGGTAGCAGCGAGTAGTTTTGAAACACCACCATTCGATCGGGGCCCGGTTCAGTAATCCGCGAACCTTCGAGAGCAACTTCTCCGTTTGTCGGCCCGTTAAATCCCGCGATCATGTTGAGCAAAGTTGATTTGCCGCAGCCCGAGTGACCGATCAAACAAATAAATTCGCCTTCCTTAATAGTCAGGTTTACACCGTCGAGAATGACGAAAGGCTGTTCGGGGTTTTTAAGATTGTCGTAGACTTTCGATACGTCTTTAATCGTCAAAAAGTCGGCTTTTTTCGTCTGTATCTTTGTTGCTTGGGGAGTTTTGAGAGTTTGCATATTTTCAGGATTGGGGTTGGGGTTTGGGGTATTAGACATGAGAATTTAGGATATAGAATTGGGAAGATAGGGAGTTAGGAAGTGGGAAATGCGGAGTTTTGTTTCCTGATTCCTTGCTCCTGTTTCCCTCTTCCTATTTGGTGATTATGCTGGCTGTCTGATGGAACACTGACTGCCTATTTGTTCGATTAAGATTTCTTCAATGCGGAGGTTGCGTTTGATTTTGACGTTCTGAAGATAGTCGATCGGGTCGTCTAGATTAAAGACAGTGCCGTCAAATAGCTCGATCGTCCGGCGAGCTCTGGCGATATCCGGCAAACCCAACTCGCGCACAGCTTGACCGAAGACATCGGGCCGCAAAACTCGATCGACCACTTCCACCCAGTTTTTCGGGAACGGAATCAGTCCCCAGCGGGCCATCTGCGCCATCACCCACACCATTTCCAGGCGGTCTGGACAATTGGTTTTGTCAACGTAGAACTGGTTGAAATTGTAGAGCATTTCGGGTTCTGCCTCCGTACCGGAGTTGTACGGGTCGAGGAACCCCGGACGGATGTCTTTGGGATCTGCGCCGATGTATTGTTCTTGGCAAATTAATTGCAGGACTTCTTCGCGGTTGCGGCGATCGTCGCAGTAGTCGCAAGCTTCTAAAAGTGCTTTAACCAGGGCGACGTGGGTTTGAGGATATTTCTGAGCCCAATCTTCAGTCACGCCGAGAACTTTTTCGATGTGTCCGGGCAGAATATCCAGGGAACGGGCGATCGCAAAACCCATACCCCCGTTGACTGCGTGGGAGTTCCAGGGGTCGCCCGCGCAGTAGCCGTCAATGTTGCCTGCTTTTAAATTCGATACCATCTGCGGGGGCGGGATGATGGTCAAGCCCACGTCGAGGTCGGGGTCGATGCCGCCTGCAGCCAGCCAGTAGCGGAACAGCAGGTTGTGCATCGAGGCGGAGTGTACCATCCCCAAGGTGTGTACCTTGTCGGGGGTCTTGGCGATCTCCGCTTTGAAATCCTTTAATGTCCGAATGCCTTTGTCGTACAGGTGTTTGCCGAAGATAATCGAGTTGCCGTTGCGGGACAGGGTTAAGGCGCTGTTGATGGGAACAGGGGCTTCGCCGTCGAGGCCCAACAGCATGGCGATCGGCATTCCTGCGACCATTTGCGCCGCGTCCAGCCGTCCTTGGGTGATGCCTTTGGCAATTTCTTTCCAGCTAGGTTCGCGCACGAGAGTGACTTCTTCTAAGCCGTGGGCTTTGAAGAATCCTTTTTCTTTGGCTACGACTAAGGGGGCGCAGTCGGTGAGGGGAATAAAGCCGATGTCGAGGTTGACTTTTTCCAGGCCGTTGCGGGCGATCGCAGGCGGTTGCTGTTTGGCCCGGCGCTGTTTGACCCGCTTTTGCTGGTTGAGGAAGTAAACCATTTCGTTGCGCAGCGCGTAGTAACTCGGATGGTTGACCACTTCCATGCGCTTCCGGGGCCGGGGAATGTTGACTTCGAGAATTTGGCCGATTTGCGCTTCCGGGCCGTTGGTGAGCATTACAATGCGATCGCTCAGCAATAAAGCCTCGTCAACGTCGTGAGTTACCATCACGCTGGTGACTTTGCTTTCCTCGCAAATGTTCATCAATTGGTCTTGCAAACCGCCGCGAGTTAAAGCGTCGAGGGCGCCGAAGGGTTCGTCTAGCAGCAGCAATTTCGGGCGGATAGCGAGGGCGCGGGCGATCGCAACTCTTTGTTTCATCCCTCCAGAAATTTCGCCGGGACGTTTGTTGGCAGCCGCCCCCAGTCCCACCAATTTAATATGGTATTCGATTACCAACTCCCGATCTTCTTTAGAGTTACCGCTGTAAATTTCATCTACTGCTAGGGCGATATTTTCCCGCACTGTCAGCCAAGGTAGCAGCGAGTAATTTTGAAATACCACCATTCTGTCCGGGCCCGGATCGCGGACTTCGCGCCCTTCTAAAGTAATCCCGCCCTGACTTGCTTTGTCGAGACCGGCGATAATGTTTAGCAGTGTAGATTTGCCGCACCCAGAGTGTCCGATCAGGGTGATGAATTCTCCCTTTTTAATTTTAAGTTCGATATTTTTAAGAGCGATGTATTGCTCTCCGTTCGGCAAGTTAAATACGCGGTCAACGTGGTCTACTTCAACAAATACTGACATGGCAATTTTAGGTTAGTTTGTACTTTGTAGATGCTAATTATTAATTTGGGAATCGGGAATTGGGCATGGCGCATTGGGCATGAATTTACAATTAATTTTCAGGATTTTGTATTTGGGATTCATTACGTATTAGCAATTCCCGATTCCCGATGCCCGATGCCCCATTCCCATTCCCCAATTCTATTTTTGTTCTTCAGGAACAACTTTGGAAGCGATGAAACCTACGATTCTGTCGAGAATCAAACCGACGATTCCTACATAAAGCACTGCCAGAATCACGGCGCTGAGTCGAGAACTGTTGTAAGCGTCCCAGATAAAGAAGCCGATACCGACGCCGCCGACTAACATTTCCGCAGCTACGATCGCCAGCCAAGACAAACCGATACCAATTCTCAAGCCTGTGAAGATGTAAGGAACTGAAGAAGGGAGCAGGATTTTCCAGAAGTATTTTTGGTTGGGCAGACGCAACACGCGGGCGACGTTTCTGTAATCTTGAGGTATTTGTTGAACGCCTACTGTGGTGTTAATTAAAATCGGCCAAATCGCGGTAATTAAGATTACGAAAAGCGCTGACACTTCGTTAGCTTTTACGCCCAGACCTTCAAAGGGATTGAACTGTTGAAATACTGCCAGGGCGATCGGCAGCCAAGCTAGGGGCGGGATAGTTCTGAATACTTGAAACAGCGGGTCTAAAGCATCGAACATTAAAGAGTTTGTGCCGATTAATATTCCTAAACCAATCCCCAGAACTGCTGCGAGAGTAAAGCCGATCGCCACCCGCTGCAAGCTGGCCGCCAGTTGCCAAAATAAGCCTTTGTCGGTGCCGCCGTTGTCGAAGAACGGATTGATAATCAGTTCCCAGCTTTCTTGCACGGCTTTAATCGGGCCGGGCAAGGAGGAAGTGGGACTGCTGCAAAGGATTTGCCAAATTACGAGCAGAACTGTAATCGCGACTAGCGGGCGGATGATTTTTCGGCGGTTCTTTTGAACCATATCCAGAACGAAGTTTACTGGATTTTTGCTTTTAGAGACAGCTAGATTTGTTGCCATTTTTCTGCTTGAAGGATAGTGAATAATCGATTATTTGTAGATACTTTAGAATTGAGAACCCTGTCGGCTGGAGTGGGTTGATTCCCTGACAGATAAACCCTTTTTGTAGGGTGCGCAGTGCGCACCTTACCAATCGACAGTCAACAGTCAAATGTTCGCTAATTATGCCTTCTTGATTGCCAGAGCCTTCAGATATTCTTCTGGTTTTTCAGGGTCAAACTTTACGCCGTCAAAGAAAGTTTCGACACCGCGAGAAGTAGTAGCCGGAATTTGGGCTGCGGGAATGCCAAGTGCTGTCGCTGCTGCTTTCCAAATATCTTCGCGGTTAACTTTATCCACCGTTGCTTTGATATCGGTAGTTGCCGGCATATAACCCCAGCGAATATTTTCAGTGATGAACCAAGCATCGTGGCTCTTATAGGGATAGGAAGCATTGTCAGCCCAGAATTTCATCGCCACTGGGCTGGCAGCTTCTATGCGACCGGTACCGTAATCAATTTGACCTTTAGAACGAGCGATAATATCTGCTACTGGAACTTTTAACCACTTATCTTGAGAGATGATTTGGCACATTTCATCGTGATTTTCTGGCTTGTCGCACCACTGCTGGGCTTCCAGTACGGCCATTGTCATTGCTTTAGCAGCTTTCGGATTTTTCTCAACCCAATCTGCTCTTAAAGTTAAAGCTTTTTCTGGGTGATCTTTCCAAAGTTCTCCGGTTATTAGGGCGGTGTATCCTACCTGTTGAGTAACGAGCTGAGCATTCCAAGGCTCGCCGACGCAAAAGGCTTCCATGCTGCCGGATTTCATGTTAGCTACCATTTGGGGCGGCGGAACGGGAATCACGGAAACATCGGTATCTGGATTGATGCCGCCGGCTGCTAGCCAGTAGCGCAGCCACAAGTCGTGGGTGCCGCCGGGAAAAGTCATAGCAACTTTTTGATTGGCGAGGGCTGCTTTGAGGGCTTTGCTGTCAGTGCCTACTTTTAAATCTAGGTATTTTTTGCTGACGGAAATTCCTTGGCCGTTGGTATTTAATCGAGCCAGAATGTTCATCGGCACAGGCTGGTTGCCTTTGGTAATTGTGCCTAATGTCATTTGGTAAGGCATGGGGGACAAGATGTGGGCTCCGTCAATGCCGCCTTTGTCGGAACCGAGTTCTAAGTTGTCGCGAGTAACTGGCCAAGATGCTTGTTTGGCAACTTCTACGTCTTTCATGCCGTACTTGGCAAATAACCCTTTTTCTTGAGCGATGATTAACGGCGCTGAGTCGGTGAGGGCGATGAATCCGAGTTTGGCTGCGGTAACTTCTGGGGCGTCGGCGGGGTTGATGTTGACGGCTGGGGCTGCGGTGGGCGATGCGCCGCCGGCTGCGGGGCTGGAACCTGCGCTAGATGTGGTGGAGCCGGAACTGCAACCGTGGGCGAGGAGGGTGCCGGCTGCTGTTGCTCCGGCGGTGATGATGAATTTTCTTCTGGAAAGGTTGCTCATTTGTCTTGAATTGTTGGTGTACTTTGAGATATTGGGAATGCGAGATGTGAGATTGCTTAACTATAGTTTTGTTTGGCAATTTTCCATCTCACATTGTGAGATCAGGCGTCGATCGACACTTTGCCGATCGCCCGCGCGCTGCAAGTTAGAATGAACCCTGGTTCTAAGTCGGCGGCCGCGTCGGGTTGACTGTCGTAGACTGTTTTGCCTTCGATAAGTTTCTGTTTGCAGGTGCCGCAGCTTCCCGACCGGCAACTGCTGTCGAGTTCGACTCCGGCTCGTTCGGCAACGTCAAGAATGAACTCATCTTCGCTGCAAGCAACTTCTTTGCCCGATCGAGCGAAAATGACAGTAGATGTCAGAGGTTTCGCTGCCGGAACAGCCGTGGAACCCTCGTCAACCGTCAATTGCAGTTGCCGGTTCAGCACAGCTACCTCCCCTGCAACCTGTTTGGGAACGGCCCCAAACCGATCGACCAACAGTTGATGCAGCACCGGTTTGAGGTCTTCGCAAGGGATGCTTTTTTGGACGCAGCTACCCAAATGAGCATCTTTGCCGACAGTCCCTCCCATATAAATGTCTACACCTTCGAGGGTTTTCCCGTTCTTGCGCACCTTTGTGCCCATCAAACCGATGTCTGCTACTTGGGGTTGAGCGCAGGAATTGGGACAACCCGTCCAGTGAATTCTGATTGGTTTGGGAACGGACAGTTCGGCTTCGAGTTCCTCAATCATTGCTACTGAGCGGCTTTTGGTTTCGATGAGGGCGAAGTTGCAAAACTTCGAGCCGGTGCAGGAAACCAAGGCCCGCATCAAGGGCGCGGGGTCGATCGAAAAACGCTGCAACAGCGGTTCTTGGAGTAGCGATTCGATCCGCGATTCGGGAACGTTAGGAATAATTACGTTTTCTTCGACGGTGAGCCTGAGTTCGCTGCTGCCGTAAACCTCGGCGATTCTGGCCAAATCGAACAAATCCGATGCTTGCAGCCGTCCGACGGGAACGTGCAACCCTACATACTTTAGGCCTGATTGTTTTTGGGCATAAATGCCGATGTGGTCGCGTTTGTCCCAGATGATTTCATCTTTGAGGGCCGCTGTCAGCAAACTGCGGCCTAATTCTTGTTCGACTGCGGCTCGGAATTGTTCAACTCCGAGTTCGTCAATCAGCCACATCAAGCGCGATTTTTGGCGGTTTGCTCTCGGGCCCCGATCGCGGAACACAGTTAAAATGGCTTTGCACAAATCTACAACGTCGCTGGGACTTGCCCAGGCGTTGAGGGGAATTGCAGCGTCGCAGCGTTTGGCGGAGAAGAAACCGCCGACTAAAACGTTAAAGCCGATGTTGCCGTCTCTGTAAGCGGGTACGAAAGCGATGTCGTTGATTTCGGCGTGGACTGAGTTATCGCGGCAACCGGCGATCGCAATGTTAAACTTTCTCGGCAAATTTGAAAACGCGGGGTTGCCTTCGCCGCTGTTGGTAATCATGTCTTGAACTTGATTTGCCAGTTCCCGCGTATCTATCAGTTCGTCGGCGTCTATGCCCGCGACTGGGGAACCCGTGATGTTGCGCACGTTGTCCATGCCGGACTGGATGCTGGTCAGATTCGCTGCTTTGAGGCGGCGGAAAATGTCGGGCACGTCTTCGATCCGAATTCCGCGCAGTTGCAAGTTTTGTCGGGTGGTGATGTCGGCGCTGCCGTCTGCGCCGTAGCGCTGTACGATTTCTGCTAGGGTTCTAGTTTGATTGCTGGTAATGATGCCGTTGGGCAAGCGCAGCCGCATCATGAATTTGCCGGGAGTTACTGGCCGAAAGAAGATGCCGAGCCATTTGAGGCGGTGCTCGCGATCGGTCTCGTCCATTGCTTCCCAGCCGATTTCGGCGAAGCGGTCGAGTTCACCTTTGACAGCTAAACCATCTTTTTCGGCTTTGAGTTTTTCAAATTTGTTCAGGCTGGCTTTCGGTTCTACTGTTTGGGTCATCGGCTTACCCTCGCGGCTGGTTTGTTCGGGGAGGTATTGACTTGGAGCATAAAGTGTGAGTTTCCTGCTAACCTTAGTGAGTGTATAGATTTAAAACTGTATATTTAGTTACTCGATCGAATTTCTTTTAAGCATGGTTGGTCTTCTGTACATTTGAGGTTTACCGGGCGATGCCTCAAACGCCGCTAAACTATGTATGGTTATAGTTGCTACCGATGGTTCGGTCGATCGCTGCGTCTTCGATGCACCTTTGTTATGAACTAATGTAAAGGGCAATACGGTAAATATTCGTAGCTATTTTTACAAAATATTGAGTTTTATGAACTTTTCGCATAAAAGCGATGCGTTTTAGGCATCGGCAATGCGTAAAGACACTCACACCAGGCCCAAAATCTCTGTAAACCTTGAGATTTGGGAGGTCAGAAGCGGTAAACAGGCAGATATTAAAATTAATCATGTGACTTCGATCGCAGACTTAAAACGCAGCTAGTCACATAATTAGAGCGGTCGCTGTCACATGATTTGGCTCAAAACATCACGTTCTCTGCTATGCCAGCGTCACTCTCGATCTTTGGAAAACGAGAGATGATACAAGTATCGAATTCAGGGAAAACCTCATGTTTTTAGTTCAACTTATCCCCGGCGCTATTTCTGAAATCCTTGCCTCTGTTACCGATACGGGCAGTTTGACTTTAGCAGATCGCTACGGTTTGATGGCCGCTGTTTTGGACGACTCTCTCGACGAGCAAGACAGACATTCGCTCAATCGCCTGCTGCGTTCTGTGATCAAAGGAAGAGTCAAAATAGTCAACGAACTGTCGGCGATGTGTTAACAGCATTTAAAAAAATGATTGATTTATGCAGCGCTTCGAGTACATAAATCACCCCCCGAGTTAGAAGGAACCGCAACGCAGCGGATATATTGCAGGAAGTTTCTGGATTATTCTCAAAACGCGCGATCGCTCCACGCCGTCTAAATTTTTTTTGATTCTCCAATTCTCGCTTTGTGCGGCACTTCCAGAAAAAGTGCTGATTCGCTGTTTTGGCGATCGGCGATCCGCAGCGTACTGTATAAACGCGGAATCTGCTGCATTCAAATTGTGGTCGATCGGTATTTTAGGACTTTGAGGACTGAATCCATCACTACCAAAGTAATTATGACGATCGAACAGGGCTGGAGATGACGGGCAAGTTATAAAAATATTAATCAAACAATCGAAATATTAACAGAATTTTGAGTGTCGCGGGATTATTTAACTTGCCTTTACCGCAAACTAATCTTGTTTTGCCTTTCGCCGGTAGTTACGGTGCGGGCATAACTTTTGCGATGGTAACATCTCCGTGTCCCGCGTCCGGTTCTGTTTGCGGTGTTGGCGGCGGCCGCTACTGCTTTCAGGAGGTTCTCAGTACGCTGACAATGATTAGCTGTGCGCGGGGCTATACTGCGGTAATTTTATTTGCTAGTTTGTCCTCCGGTTTAGTCAAGCACTCTTGAGGGTTTTGTTGAGCAATTCTGTGTGGGTGGTACGTTTGAGTTCTGCTTTGCTGGTTGTGGCGGGAATTTACTATTTAATTGCGGACATTAGTTGGCTTTTTTAACAAATCTAAGTGATCTTACGCAATCGCCTGACGAAATCTTTACCAAAAATTTAATAAATCCTGCCGTAATCTGTGATTTACTAAAAATCAAAAATAGTCGATCGACCAGATTTGAAACTTTAACATTCATTACCAACGGTGCATTTATGAATTCCCTTGCTAAAAACAGCATCCGCTGGACTTGCTGTGCGGCTGTTTTCTTTGCATTTATTACACTACAGCAACAAAAAGCTGCAGCAGCAACGCTATCTAGCGGCTGGAATTATGCGATCGACTCCTTCAGCGACGGCGTGACAGGAGTCCAAATCGGCGGCGGCGAATTTGAATTTTACGGCATCGCCGTCAAAGAAACATCAGATACAGCTTTCATCGCCATCAACTCCAACCTGAGTTTAGCAGGATATGCCGACCCGCTAGTTCAAAGAGGCAACATCAACTACGGCGATTTGTTCTTCAACTTTTCCGGTCAAAACTTCAACACAGCTAATGCAAACGGCAGCTTATTTGGTATCCGTTTTGCAGGAGGAAATGACTCAGACGTAGCGACAACAGGCGTTTACAGCAACGTTACTGCGAAAAGCGTCACCCAAATTAATTCTGGATTTACCAATTTAACTCAATACAGCGATCGCGTTGAATCCGCAGGCGGAACGCCGTCAATAGGCGATTTATCTGCCACAGACCCTTATTTTGAACAAACAGGAAATTCGACGGTTCTCAACTCAATTGCTGCTGGCACAAAAGTAGCAGAAATCAACTAT
Organism: Microcoleus occultus BM001215583; assembly: GCA_036700105.1. GTDB lineage: Bacteria > Cyanobacteriota > Cyanobacteriia > Cyanobacteriales > Microcoleaceae > Microcoleus. The sequence goes on along the minus strand of JAUBOG010000026.1, from coordinate 15,148 downwards.
TTGACTCCAGAAGCTTTGAGCGCCCTAGGTCTGAATTTCGCTCAGTTTAAGGCCGTAGGTTCTCAGACAATCGGATTCAGCTTTAATAAATCATCAATGCCTTCTGGCAACTATATTGCTAACTTGTTTGCGGAATGCGCTAACGATGCGATCGCCCTTAAAAGCTCTTTTCAAACAGCATCTGCTGAAGCAGTACCGGAACCTTCTACTATATTGGGTACTTTAGCCGGATTTACTATTTTAGGTATTGGTGCAGCTAAACGCAAAATTAAGTATCGTAATTAATATTACCCGCAATCAGGAAACGGCACGTGCCGTTTCCCTACAAACAATTAATCCGGCGATAGTTACATCTCGGGTAAGGATTGATGATTATTTTGGAGTAGGGACACGGCAATGCCGTGTCCTGAGTTGCTTGAATAAGTCGGATTGTGAGGGTTCTAAATGTCGCTAAGCTAGATTGAAATTAGCGGCATTAATCGCACTTGCCGTCACTCCATTGAGAGAGGCTAAAATCTCTCCGGTTGCTGACAAACGGATGAAAGTTGAACTGTTTTCTTGAGTAATTGACAATTGCGAGAAACTCAGCCCGTTACCCAAAACTAACAAGTCTTTACCAACTTCAAAGTCAGTAATAATATCAGTCCCGGAATTGATAGAAAGCAAGAATCGATCGTTGTCAGTACCTCCTGTCAAAGTATCGCTGCCCAAACCGCCAGTCAGCAAATCATTACCCTTACCTCCCAGCAGGGAATCATTGCCATCACCGCCATTCAAAATGTCAGCACCGCGGCTGCCAAATAAAGTATCATTACCGCTACCTCCCAGCAGAATATCGTTACCTTTGCCGCCGAAAAGTGAGTCATTTCCGATCGCACCGTCGAGGTAATCACTGCCCCTCATGCCCATCAAAACATCATTTCCGCTGCCGCCAGTCAGGATATCGTCGCCATTTGTACCGAGAATTGCATCTGGAGAAGTGCTGCCGAAATCTGCATCTCCGGTGACAACAGGAGTCGCAATTCCAACAGGTAATGTCACGGCTTGAATTTGGGTATCTAAAGCAGCACCAGTATTCTCCGCAACTGCCTGAGAAATCGATTTAATTCCCGCACCAACAGCTTTTAAATCTTGAGTAGTTTCGCCCAAAGCTACTTTTTGGACGCGGGCGACTGCTTCAGGAATTGAAGTTGTTGTGCTGGACACAGCGGCATCAACGCGTTGATTTGCTGTTGCCATTACAGTCGCAGCTTGCGAGGTAGTTTGAGCGAATTTTTGACTGTTGAAACTGGGGTCAATTTGCTGGATTTTCGCGGCAGATTGCTGAATAATTGGCTCTAAATCTGCTGCATTGCTGAGATTTAAAACTGTACCCGATTGAATTCGATTCGTAATTGAACCCACAACAGTCTTGACAATATCGGCATTAGATGCACTAGAAGCACCGTCGATCGCAGCAGCAGTTTGAGTGATGAAGTTTTGGACTTTCACCATTGCCCATAAAGTCGCGACTCCGCCCGGTTGGTTGTTCTTAGTGGCAGCTATGGGGTCTAAGCTAGTCAGGTCAATATTCGCGGGGATGGAAAGGGCAGTTTTGACTAAAGATTGCGCTTCGGCTGGTGCAACTCCTTTGTCGATCAAGTCGGCAACCAAGCTGGTTAAAAGGGTAACAACAGTAGCATCTGGCGGTGCGGTGACTGGTGTTTCTAGAGGTAAACCGGTGGCGGTATCAGTGCCTCCTATGGCAACTAAATTGCCTTCATCTGAATCGATTTCCCCGTTTTGATTTTTGTCGAAAATGTCGGATGCGAGATTCAGTTCAAATTCACCATTAGGACCAGTTATAGCAGACGGTTCATCAGGATCGAGTATGCCGTTTTTGTTCGCATCTAAAAAGAGAGTAGAACCAGCAATGTAACCGTCAATTACAAAACCGTTGAAATTGCGACTCTTGAACGGGATTATTTCGCTAACAGTGGCACCAGACGCGTCTGTTCCTGTGATTTTCATCCAGTAGTCAAATTTCTTCGGGCGAGTTTCGCCTATCTTAATCGTCCGAGTTTCGGGATTGAAAGTTAACCATGAGGGGAGAGGAATTTCAGGAAAACTTGACTTATCGATTAGTTTATTATAGGGACTGCCGTTGAGATCTGTTTCCCGACGATACGCAGACCGATTCACAGCATTGAAATCGGCCAGGCAGATAGTATAGTTAATGCGATCGCCCGGATCGGGGTCAGTATCGGTATTTGCGGCGAAGGTAAACTCATTGGCAGTTTTAAAACCTCTTTGTTGCGACAAGACAGAACGATTTACCAATGGCGGGCGGTTGCTATCCGTTGGTGGTTCTGGTGTCGGAGTCGGGGGTGTCGGCGGTGTCGGTGTTGGTGGTTCTGGCGGTGTCGGAGTCGGGGGTGCCGGCGGTGTCGGAGTCGGGGGTGCCGGCGGTGTCGGTGTTGGTGGTTCTGGCGGTGTCGGAGTCGGGGGTGTCGGCGGTGTCGGAGTCGGGGGTTCTGGCGGTGTCGGAGTCGGGGGTTCTGGCGGTGTCGGAGTTGGTGGTGTTGGCGGTGTTGGTGGTTCTGGCGTCGGCGCAGTGTAGTTAATAATAGTTGTGGTAGCGGTATCAGTGGTAATTACTGGTGTTGCCGCTGCGATGCCTGTGGGATTTGACAGGGTGACTGCAATAGTTTCATCGGGTTCAACCGTGGTGTCGCCCAACACATCCAAAGTGATAGTTTTTGATGTTTCACCCGTCACAAAATTAATCGTGCCAGTAGCAGTTCTTGCCCCAGAAGTGCCGCCGATATTGTTATAATCGCTGACGTTGGTAGCTGTTCCGGCGATCGCATATTTGACGCTACTGGCCCCGTTAGTGACGTTGCTGCGAGTCACAGTGAAAGTTAGAGGTTTTTTGCCGCTATTGCCTTCGTCAATGCTGGGAGTACCGGCGGCAATGTCATAAGCAACAGAAACCTGGTCTGAAATAGTTAGAGTTGTTGTTTTTGTGGGGCCTGCGATCGCACCTGTAATTGTCCCCAAGTTGAAAATTGCGGTTTCGGGGTTTTCAGAGATAGTGTCAGCTTTGATAGTAACTGCAATATTCTTGGTGAGTGCAACACCCGTTGAACCTGCGGGGAAGGTAATCGAAGTAGGGGAAAAGGTGTAGTCTGAATTTTGGGTGGCTGTGCCGCTGGGGTCGAGGATAATTGGCACAACTACATCGTTTAAGGGAGTGCCGCCGGTGAGGATGACGGGAATATTAACTACTGTGTCTGTTGTTCCTTCCACGCCTTTATAAGTGGCCGCACCGAAATTAACTGTATTGGATGTATTCAGCAGAACCGAGACATCGTTAGAATCGTTGTTCGTAGTAGCTAAATCCAACTTGCCGTCAGCATTAAAATCTGCCGCAATCATAGCAACAGTAGATACCCCGACAATCCCGACACTAAAGTAGCTGACATTACCAAAATTACCCGTACCATCCCCCAACAAGACTGAGATTTCACCAGAAATATTAGTCGTGGCTAAATCGAGTTTACCATCGCCGTTAAAGTCTCCTGCAACTACAGATTGGGGACGCGCTCCGACAGTAAACTTGGTAGCAGTACCAAAATTACCCGTACCATTCCCCAAAAAGACTGAGACATCTTGATCCAGGCTGTTATTGGCGGCGAGATCGAGTTTGCCGTCGCCATTAAAGTCGCCTGTGACGACAGTGTGACTCCCTTTCCCGGCGGTAAGGTTAACGGGGGAGTTAAAGTTGCCATTACCATCTCCTAAGAAAACGGAGATGTTGCCAGTGTTTTCCCTATTCGACGTGACTAAATCGAGTTTGCCATCGCCATTAAAGTCGGCTGTGGCAACACTAGACTTGGGTGTTTCTGTATTAATGTGAACGGGAGTAGCAAAGCTACCAGTACCAGATCCGAAAAGTATTGAAATGTAGTTTCGCGTCAGAGGGGTTGTGGCTAAATCTAACTTGCCATCTCCATTAAAGTCGCCGGCTGCGATCGAGCTAGGATTTAGCGGTTTCTGCTGCTGTGGAGGCTCTACGGAAAAGAAGTTAGTAGGATTGCCAAAACTGCCAGTACCCGTCCCCAGCCGGATCGAAACGAAATTGCCCTTATCGGAAAAAGCAGCATTCGCTACAGCTAAATCGAGTTTGCCGTCTCCATTAAAGTCGCGCACTGCAACGGCAGAGGGATTCTCGTTACCTGGGTTAAATAAGCTGATAGGAGTACCAAAGCTGCCCGTAGTACCCGTCCCCAACAATATGACAATATCTTTGAAATCCTTGTTTAGCACTACTAAGTCTAGGAAACCGTCGCCGTTAAAGTCGCCCGTACCAATATCTATAGGGTTTGTTACACTATAGTTCCTGGCTTCACTGAAGGTGGAGAGAACGTGGCTGTATGCTGCTAGAACTTCGGGTCGAAATGCTAAAGGTGCTGCTATTTTTCCGGTTGTGACTTCTAGTTCCCAGTCGCCGCCTTTTGCTGCGCTTCCGGTGAGGTTTTTGGAGGCGGCAACGTTGGTATTTGTGAGTTGGGCGATGCGCTGGATGAAGGTGAAATTGTCTACTTTGTGTTTGCGATCGATCGCATATTGATTAATGTCAATTGGGGCTTTTCCGTGGGGGAGGGCGGGTTTATTTAAGCTGTCTGTTACCTTTAAAGCTGTTGGCGAACCCGCCCCTACAGGATGATTGAAAATGGTACAAGCAGTCGGTTTCAACCGACTTGCGCTATGAGACGGGGAATTAATTCCCCGGCGGATTGTCGGGCAATCGCGAGGCCATGATGCCACATTGCAACCGTAAATCAGAATGTCCGCACCAGGATTTAAAGCACTCCGCCACTGCTGCAATTTCTCGGCATAAGTTTCCAAATTATCTTGGGAAAAGCTGGTTTTTCCTATTTGCAAGCTGCCGGGAGCTCCGTGAGAAACGATGTGAATGCTGTCTATATTGCTGCGAAGAGCTAAAATTTGAGTGATTTGGTCGATCGCATCCCGGTTCCCATCCAAAACCACTACTTCCGTACCCGCTGTTACCCCGGCAATCAAACTTTGATAATCTGCAACTTGACGATCGATAAAGGCGATCGCACTTCCTGAAACTTGAGCGTTTAAGTTTGGCATCATACACCTACTGTCGGTTGAAAAAAAAGTAAAAATTTGTTGAGTCAACGATAACCGTTTCTTCCAGAAAAATCTGTAAAGATTTAGTGAAGATAGATAAATAGTCCCTCGATCGACCTTTCGATCGAAATGCTCCCCGAGGGCAACCGCGCGGGGATTGCCCCTACAAAGAATGGGGGATATGCAAATCGGGTCGATCGCCCTTTCTACCGTATTTTTATTAAATCAGATGGCTATTTGAGAACTTGAGTGAGTTCTCATCGAGTTCTCATCGACTTTTTCTTATATTGTGTAAAATTTCTACCAAACCTAACATTTGTTTCAAAAATATATGTAAACTTTTGCCGCGTGAAAATAGCTCAAGTTATTAAGTAATATTGCGGGCGATCGAGATTTCGATACAAACGATATATTTAGAGGCTTTCAGTTTTCAGTTGATACAAATGCACTGCCAACTGTACCTCGATCGACTGTCGCAATCCCGATCGCACCTCAAAAGATTAGCGCGAGATAAAATGCGCCCAAACATTGCCATCCGGCCCGGCTACTTGATTGATATAGCCGTAGGGATACATCAACTTTCTCCCCTCAGTATCGCTGTAACCGGTGAGTGCATCTCCCCAAGGATCTTGCACGATATAACCCTCAGAATTGTAACCAATTAAAGTGATAATGTGACCGGCCGCAGTAAAATCTCCCGCTAAAACTACTGGCCGCCGATTCAGCAATTGCGATCGCACATCAGCCCATTTTCGAGTCGTGTCAAAACTCGTCTTGAACCCGTAAGCCTGAATCAGCGCCGAAAGCACGCTGTGATCGGTTTGCGAACCCTGGCCCGCGTAGTCGAAACACCACTGCAACAACTCATCCTCCAACTGTCCGCCCCACTTAGAACGAACGCCGTAATAATAAAGCACCATCGCGATCGCAGTTACGTTGCAAGTAGACCAGTCAAAACGAGGATTGTCCCGCTGCGAAAAATACGGCACGTTCAATTCCACATTGTTCGGAACCGGATCGAAAATTTTATCGCCCCGCTTGAACTGCACGAAGCTCGGAAAAACATAACCTGTATTGCCAAAATTCGGCAGTTCTTCAGTCAGGGAAATTTTCAGGTGATCGGCTTCCAAACTGTAGCTTTCCACGCCGTAAACTCTGCCTAAAGGCAGCGTAGTTCTTTCCGTAGCGGTCAGCTTGGAAGCATCTACAGGCCGTTTTTTAAACACAGTTGGTTGCAGCATTGTCATCGTCAAAGCATCCGGGTCAAAGGGAACTTCTTTGCCGTTTTTCTTAATTTGAACGTGCTGCCAATAAATAAATCCGACATTGCCAAAACCGGGAATAGATTCGGCAAAAGTTACTCGGAAATGCCCCAAAATGCACGCATAACCAGTGATCGCGTAAGTGCTGCCTAAAGTTAGCTCAGTAACTTGATTCGCAGGCAGTTTAGATGAATCTACTGGTTTACCTTTAATCAGAGTTGTTTGAGTTACCAACAGTTGAGCGGTGACGTTGCTATTCGGTACGTCGGCCAGGTCAAATTTCAGGATTTTCGTACCTTTTGCTAACTGAACGTCTGGTTCGTAAAAATAGCCAAAAGTGCCGATCGGCAAAATTGCCGAATCCAGCACCACCTTGAGATGCCCGTCAATAAATCCGTACTTGCTAACCGCCAAAGTTTGGCCTGCTCTGACAAGAACTTTTTGCTGATTGTTGAGCCGGGAAGAATCAAGCGGAGCTACTTTAAATAAAGTGTCAGAAAGTATCTTTAAGCTGAGAGACTTTCCGACAGTCAGCGGATCGGAACTTACGGTAATGTAGATTATTTCGCTTCCGGTAACGTTGCCTTTGCTGTCAGTTGCCCGCAGCCGCAGCCACCGAGCTCCCGGTACGCTAAATCCTTTAGGCAAATTGACTTGCCAAGTGCCGGCAGAGGGATTGAGAGTTACGGTTAGCGGGAATTTATCCTCGGCTAGCACCTCAACTTTTACGGCTTCTTGCTTGTCAAAAGTACCTGAAAGTGCGATCGGCCGATCGACCAAAACTTCCGTCGGGCCTTGATAAGTTAAATTCGGCGCCGGGTTGAAAGATTTACCTGCGCGGCTGAATTGCACGAAATCGGGAAAAACAAAACCCGTATTCCCAAAAGGCGGTAAATTTTCAGTCAGCGAAACTTTAATGTGACCTTGTTCGATCGAGAATCCGCTAACTCCATAAATCATACCTGCAGGCAAATTAATTTTTTCTGCTGGTTGGAGGCTTGCCGCAGCCGCCGGCCGCTTTTTAAACACAGTCGTTTTGACAACAGTCATGGTAACTGCATTTCTATCAAATGAAATTCCCCTGCCGTTTTGCAAGATTTGGACGTGCTGCGAGTACAGAAATCCCGAATTTCCGAAATTGGGAATCGCGCGATCGAGGGTGACTCGAAAATGATTTTCTACGCAAGCATAGCCGAGAATATTGAACGTTCCTCCCTGATTGAATCGGACTTTCTGAGTTGGGCCTAAAGTAGCAGAATCTGCGGGGCTGCGCTTGAGCCAGGTTTTTTTGTTCACCCACAGCAACTGCATTCCAGGGGCTGGGGTCGGCAAGTCGGCGCGATCGAAGATCAGGATTTTTGCACCTTTGGTGATGACTACGTGTTTTTCATAGAAAAACCCAGACTTTCCCACCGGAGAAATGGGATTATTTAGTTCAACATTCAAGTGTCCGTCTTCTAACTCGTAGTCACTAATTTGATAAGTTCGACCTGCTGGAATTTCCGCTTTTTGCTGCTGGTTGAGATTGCCAGCAGGCACTGTTCCAGCTTTGAATTGAGTATTTTGAAGCGTAATTAACGTGAATACTTGTTGGGAGGAGTTAGAAGCAGGATTAACTTTGATGTTAATTGTTTGTTCGCCGATAACTTTGCCTGTCTTATCAGTTGCCTTCACCTGTACTGTGCGTGTTCCTGCACTATCGCTGGTGTTTAAACCGATATTCCAAATGCCTGTAGATAAATTAATCTCGGCATTTAAGGCTTTTGAGCCTTCTGTGGCCAAAATCGCCGCCACTCGATTTTTGTCAAAACTGCCAACTAAAACAGCGGCTCGATTGGCCTCAATTTCTTGCGGGCCTAAGTAACTCAGAATACTGTTGGTGTTTGTCATTATCTATCTGCCTACTTACTTAAATATTCAGCTAAAGCAAGGATAACTTCTCAATTTATCAAACACAACGATCCGATCCCGGACAAAACCGCCCCTAGATTCAGTCTACGGGCGGTAAGTGCCTTTTAAAGCATGAATTTTAATTGTTGGCGCGATTTTGTCTGAAATCTAACTGTAGGGTACTGATGGCGCACCTTACAGTTATATGTCGCTAGTCGATGGGATTTGCGGTAGAAGTTTTGGGAGAACAAATTGAGTTCGAGTGGTTATTGCCCCGGTACCCATGACCCCTCACTTGCCGGGTGACTAAACTATGGTGACAAGAATATCTTGAGCGTGAGTGTCAACTTTCATAGTTTCCCCTTCATAAACTTGAATGATTTTGCCGGTACCGTCGATCACAAAGGTGACGCGCTTGGCATAATCGCCTTTCTCGACATCGTAAGCTTTGGTAATCGCGCCATCGACATCTGCTAATAGCTGAAAAGGCAAACCGTACTTCTCTGTAAACTTTTGGTGCGATTCTTCGTTGTCGCGGCTGACACCGAGAACTACAATATCTTTGCCTTTGTATTCTTCGTGGGCTGCTTTGAAGCTTTGGGCTTGTCTGGTGCAGCCGGGGGTGTCATCTTTGGGGTAGAAATACAAGATGACGGTTTTACCGGCGAATTGGGACAGGGATACTGTGTTGCCGTTCGTGTCTTTGGCGGTAAACTGAGGGGCCGCGCACCCAACTGGTAATGTCATAGTTTTGTGTTTCTTGGGATTTACCAAGCTATTTTAGTTGATTTTGGGCTGCTGGTGTCAATCTTTTGAATGCGAGATTCGGGATTGAGTGTGGGAAAGAGAAAATTCTCGCTTGGAAATAGTTCGATAGGGTGATTTTCTGCGTTGACTTGCGGGCGATCGCGTGTTAGATTATCGGTGTCTACTCAAAATTTTCTGAGTCCATTAAACTTAATTTCCAAAATAAAATATGATTGATTTCTACACTGTGATTATCCGAAAAAGTGCTGATTACTGGGTGTCTTTGTGTTTAGAAAATGGATTGGTTGGGCAAGGCAATACTCCCGAACAATCTATTGATAAACTAAAACAAGCTATTGAGTCATTTTCCGAAGTTTACGAATCAGAGTCTGATGTTTATCTCAGCCCTCTTTCTATTAATGAATTACACGAGTTTCTCACTTTAGAAGATGCAGAAGCCTCAGATACTTATGAATTAAGGAAAGTTTATGCCTAAAAACCTTCCATCTTTAAAACCTAAAGCATTAATTAAGATTTTAGAACAAAACGGATGTCTGTTTTACCGATAGGGGAAAGGGGAACATCGTTTGTATATGCGTGAAATTGAAGGCAGAAAAAGGATTGTTCCGATCGATATCGGTGCTGGGTAAATGTCACCGGCTTATGTGTTGCGTATTTTCAGGCAATTTGGGTTTACCGATCCAGAAATTGAGGGGATGATTAGTTAAGTCACACTTGAATTAACTTCTAGAGTTCGCCAGACATTGATTATTTCGCTAAATCTGTAACAATTAAAAATATAGTACCTGTTCAGAGGTTTTTTGAATGACTTTTATCCCATCCGAAGCGTTTAAATCTATTAGTTATCCGGGCCGCACTGTCAAAAGAGCCGATCGCGCGATCCGGTGTTCCCCTTTTCAATTACACTTCTTCCAGACCATCCGCGAAACAAGTGTTTTCCTAAGTGCGATCGCCTCAAATTCCGGTGTCGAAAGCGGCTACACCCGATCGCCCGTATCCGAACTAACAGCGGAAAACTCGCTGCTGTGGCTGATCCAAGTCGGCGTGTTGCGGCGGGAAGTAGACGGACAAGGGATTACCGACAGTTTTCGCCTCACGCCTTTGGGCCGCCAACTTGTGGAAAAATGGGAACGGGAAGGAAACAAAGTGCCGGATGCTTCATTGTGCGATCGTCTGGGGAATGCCATTAGCCGCGGGTTCGGACTATTTCTATAATTGGAATGGCGGCTAATCAGTCGTAGGGTGCGTCAGATCCTAAAATCCTCGACTTTCGTCCATAACTCCGTCTGACGCACCCTACAAGTCTTACTTAAATCGAATAAAAACAATGGTTCAAACTCCGACTAAACCTTTGACCCTTGACGAATTTCTCCAACTACCGGAAACAAAACCCGCCAGCGAATTCATCGACGGTCAAATTATCCAGAAACCTATGCCCCAAGGAAAACACAGCACGATTCGAGGAGATATCGGCGGTGATATCAACCGGGTGCTCAAACCGCAACGCATCGCCCGCGCCTATTCTGAATTGCGCTGCACCTTTGGCGGTCGATCGACTGTTCCCGATGTTACAGTCTTCACTTGGGAACGGATTCCCCGCGACGAAAAGGGGGAAGTAGCCAACACCTTCGCCATCGCCCCCGACTGGACGATTGAAATCCTTTCCCCAGACCAAAGCCAAACCAAAGTCGTCCGCAACATCCTTCACTGTCTCGCCAACGGAACTCAGATGGGCTGGTTGATTGACCCGGATGAAGAACTGGTATTTGTCTATTTTGCCGATCGCACGATAGCATTTTTTGAAGAACCGGGCGATCGCCTCCCCGTTCCACCCTTCGCCGAATCCTTCAATCTCACTGTGGGTGAAATGTTCGGTTGGCTGATTGAGTAGCGCTACCTGGATTTATGAAGGATTTTTTAACCGCAGAGGGCGCAGAGGGCGCAGAGGAGGAGAAGAGAGAGTTCTCTGCGGATTTGGTTGGATCGAATGTGCGGTCGATCGCCTATACTGGAATATCTAACTGTCAACTCTTCAAGCATAAGAGAGGACTAAAGTCCTGACTACAAACTAATTATGATTATTTAATCGGACTAGATATCAACTCTCAACTAACCGCTAACTACTAACAACTAACTACAGAAAACGTTTCACAAAAATGGAAGCTAAATCTTACAAAGACAGCGTGAATCTGCCGAAAACCAAGTTTGAAATGCGCGCCAACGCGGTCAAACGGGAACCGGAATTGCAGCAATTTTGGACGGACGAACACATCTACGATCGGCTTTCCCAGGATAATCCAGGAGAGTTATTCATCCTCCACGACGGCCCGCCCTACGCCAACGGACAACTCCACATCGGCCACGCCCTCAACAAAATCCTCAAAGATTTTATCAACCGCTACCAAATGCTGCGCGGCAAAAAAGTCCGCTACGTTCCCGGTTGGGATTGTCACGGATTGCCGATCGAACTTAAGGTATTGCAAAACATGAAATCGGACGATCGGCTCAATCTTACCCCGATCGAACTCCGCCGCAAAGCTGCCGCCTTCGCGCAGCAAACAATGGAACAGCAGCGCGAATCCTTCCAGCGCTACGGCGTTTGGGGCGACTGGGAACACCCGTATTTAACCCTGAAGCCGGAATACGAAGCCGCCCAAATCGGCGTTTTCGGTGAAATGGTGCTCAAAGGCTACATCTACCGCGGCTTTAAACCGGTTCACTGGAGTCCGAGCTCGAAAACCGCCCTCGCTGAAGCGGAATTGGAATATCCCGAAGGCCACACTTCGCGCAGCATCTACGTGGGCTTTCACGTGAGAAAATTGTCAAAATCTTTGCAAGCGAAGCTCAAACGCTATATGCCGAGCCTCTGGGCGGCGATTTGGACGACTACCCCCTGGACGATTCCGGCCAACTTGGCGATCGCCGTCAATCCCGAACTGACTTACGCGGTGGTGGAACCGCCGGCAAATTCCCACATCGCCCAACAATTTATGTTAGTGGCTGTCGATGCGGTCGATCGGCTGTCGGCAACTTTTAACACTGAATTAAAAATACTCGCGACTTTCAAAGGCAAAGAATTAGAAGGTTGTACCTACAAACACCCGCTGTTCGATCGCGAAAGTCCGATCGTTGCCGGCGGCGATTACATTACCGCTGATTCCGGGACGGGATTGGTACACACCGCACCGGGCCACGGACAAGAAGATTTTATCGTCGGAAAACGCTGCGGGTTACCAGTTTTAACTCCCGTAGATGAAAACGGAAATTTCACCGCAGAAGCCGGAGTATTCGCAGGTTTAAATGTCCTCGGAAACGGCAATGCAGCGGTGATTGATGCCCTTGCCGAAGCAAATTGTTTGATTAAAGAGGAAAGTTACGCTCACTCTTATCCTTACGATTGGCGCACGAAAAAGCCGACAATTTTTCGGGCTACGGAACAGTGGTTTGCGTCGGTGGAAGGCTTCCGCGATGAAGCTTTAAAAGCGATTTCCGGTGTGAATTGGATTCCGGCCCAAGGCGAAAATCGGATTACTGCAATGGTGGGCGATCGATCGGATTGGTGCATTTCTAGACAGCGGACTTGGGGCGTTCCGATTCCCGTATTCTACGACGAAGAAACGAACGAACCGCTGTTAAATGAAGAAAGCATCGCCCACGTGCAAGCCATCTTTGCCGAGAAAGGTTCCGATGCTTGGTGGGAATTGCCGATCGCCGAATTGCTGCCCGAATCATACCGCAATAACGGTCGCACTTACCGCAAGGGCACTGACACGATGGATGTGTGGTTTGATTCCGGTTCTTCTTGGGCCGCAGTTGCAAAAGGGCGATCGGAATTGAACTATCCCGCCGATATCTATTTGGAAGGTTCAGACCAACATCGGGGTTGGTTTCAATCCAGCTTGCTTACCAGCGTAGCAACTAACGGCGTCGCTCCTTACAAAACAGTTTTGACTCACGGTTTTGTGCTGGATGAAAAAGGCCGCAAAATGAGCAAATCTGAAGGAAATGTCGTCGATCCGGCCGTCGTAATTAAGGAATACGGCGCCGATGTTTTGCGGTTGTGGGTGTCTTCGGTAGACTATTCCGCCGATGTGCCTTTGGGCAAAAACATTCTCAAACAGCAGTCGGATGTTTACCGCAAAATTCGCAATACAGCTAAGTTTTTGCTGGGCAATTTGCACGATTTCGATCCGGCAAAAGATGCCGTTGCTTACGAGGAATTGCCGGAACTCGATCGCTATATGCTGCACAGAATGGGCGAAGTTTTTGCGGAAGTCCAAGATGCTTTTGACAGTTTCCAATTTTCGCGGTTTTTCCAAACGGTGCAGAATTTCTGCACGGTGGATTTGTCGAATTTTTATCTGGATATTGCCAAAGACAGGCTTTACATCAGCGCGACAGATACCCTTCGCCGCCGCAGTTGTCAGACGGTGATTGCGATCGCTGTGGAGAATTTGGCAAGGGCGATCGCACCTGTTTTGTGTCACATGGCTGAGGATATTTGGCAGTACATTCCTTATCAAACACCGTACAAGTCAGTATTTGAAGCTGGTTGGGTGCAACTCGATTCAAAATGGCACGATCCAGAATTAGCTACTCGCTGGCAATATTTGCGGCAAGTGCGCGGGGAAGTTAACAGGGTTTTGGAAAAAGCGAGGACTGAAAAGGCGATCGGTTCTTCTTTGGAAGCTAAGGTTTTACTGTACGTTCCCGATGCACAGAAAAGACAGCAATTGCAAGCTTTGAATCCCAGCAGCGAAGGATTAGTCGAGTACGTGCGATCGCAAAATTCAGTCATCGAATTAGCAGCAGAGGAAAAAGCCAAAGCAGCACAAGATCGACAGGAAGAACAAGCGGCAAAAGTTGCCAAAGTATTGACAGAAACGGCAATTCATGTTCAGGAAAAAACGATAGAAACGGGCGATCGACCTGCTGAGATAATCGAGTATTCTGCCCCTGAACCGTCGCTTCCCGATGCGCGGCCAATCTTAGATCGAGCCGCCCAATTTGTGGCAGATTTGCCTGAATATGCGGGCAATTTTTTCGCAGAATACCAAAAAGTGCTGGTAACACTCGGGCTGTTAATCTCAGTGGCGGTAACGGGTAAAGTAACTCTGGCGGTTTTGGATACGATGAATCAGATTCCGATGCTGGGAGGAATCTTGGAAACCATCGGCATTCTATTCACAATCTGGTTTGTTTTCCGTCACTTGCTGTTTGCAGTCAACCGTCAACAACTTGCTGAAAAGATTGATTCGCTGACAGCAGATGTTGTGGGCCGCACAACCGCGATCGCGATCGCAGAAACACAGGCGATCGTCATCGCCGCCCCAGTAGAGACGGCGATTGTCGCCGTACCGGAAATCCCGAAAGCTGAATTGATTGCAGTCCCGCAACCGATTGTAGAAACACCCCAAATTCCGAAAGCCGAATTAATGCCAGTCGAATCAAAATCGGAAATTCCGGCTCAAATGGCTGTAATTCCTGATTCTGCAATCACCGGCAACGGCGTTGACGAATTGCGCTATTTGTTCATTACATCGGAAGTGGAACTGATCGAATCCGATGCAGTGATGCAAGGATTGCCGTATAGTTTCCAGTCTCCAGAGTTGGCGATCGGTGTTGTGAAAGCAGACGGCCACAAGTGCGATCGCTGCTGGAACTACTCGACTCACGTCGGCGAGTCGATCGAACACCCGCTAATTTGCGAACGCTGCGTGTCAGCAGTTGACGGCAAATTTTAACATTAGGATGCAATACCAAATCCGTCTTTCCTACCCTCTTTGCCGAAATTAGGAGACGGCAATGCCGCTTCCCTCCAGTATTATTTGCGGTAGGGAAACGGCACTGCCGTCTCCTCGCTTGTCATTCCAGTGTTACCGGAATTGATATTATTCATCCCTCTCTATTCTCTTTCTCTGCGTTCTCTGCGTTCTCTGCGGTTAAATCATTCCGAAAATCGGAGTCACAAAATCAATGGCTTACAGCGATTTCAAATTAAGTGAAGTGTAGGGACACGGCACTGCCCATAGGTGTCAACTTAGCGTTAAATGTAGTACCAGTCTACTGTCTGACGATTAAGCCCC
>JAUBOG010000269.1:0-9046 GCA_036700105.1 Microcoleus occultus BM001215583 | reverse complement strand
CCTTGCTAAGGGGAGGGAGCAAGATTATTCTTGTTTCCCCCCTTGGTAAGGGGAGGGTTGGGGGGGTGAATTTGGAGAGAGCAAGAACTCTATTAAGTATAACACCCAGAACCCCGACTTCTTTAAGAAGTCGGGGTTCTAATAAACCTCGAACAAAATGGAACTATTACTGGGGTTTTGGGCCGTTCTGCCTCCGGTTTTTGGCAGCTTGCCGCCGCTGCTGCATTAATTGAGATAATTGGGCGCGCTGTTCCGGCGTAAGCACTTCTCGCATTGCGAGCATACTTTCAAATTGCACCTCTTCCAACTGCTGTCTCAATCCCATAATTTGGCGGTGTTTGTCGCGCATTTGGCTGACATTTGCCGCCGGACTCGACATCATCGTTTCCAATTCTTGTCGGGCTTGCCGAACTGCTTGCATCCGCTGGGAAACTTGGTCTTTGTAGCGATCGCGAACTGTCTGCATTCTCTGCTTTTGATCTGCACTTAAATTCAGTTGGTCGAACAGCCCGCCTTCCCGACCAGCGGGTCGATTTGGCTGTTGGTTTTGCGCGGTTGTTTCCGCTGGATATGGGCTAGGAACGGCGGTTGCAGCGGCTGTTGTGCCGAGAGCAAACATTAAAACGGCTATGGCAGAAATTCGGCGCATCAACATGAAAAATTACCTCTTTGAGATTAGTTATTTGTGAGCGGTTCGCTGTCAGGATTAACAGCGAAGTTAAATAAGTCTGTTTGCGAGCGCTCCTCTCCGTTGGCTGCGCTAACGGGTGAAATTTCGCTGTGAGAATCGTTCAATACACCCTCCCAATTATTTACGAGAAATGCTTCTAGGTGTGCCGTCTCATCAGCGTGAGATCGTGCAGTAACTAGCACGCGATAGCCTGACCCAAAAACTAGCAAACCAGCGGCGATCGCAGCCGGAAACATCCACTTGCGAAAACCGACAATTCCTGAGTTTTTATTAGACTCTATAAATCGCGGTTCTGCCAAATAATTGAGCTGGCTCGCAGTTGCCTCATTCCGATCTATGGCTGCTAAAATATTTTGCTCGAAATCCGGCGCAGATTCGGGAAGGTTTGGGCGATATTGCTTTAAGAAACTTACTAATTTTTCGTCACTTTGAACGTCCTTCATAGCTCATCAACCCCTTCTTTTTGCAAAAATTGCCGCAGAGAATTTCGGGCATAAAATACGCGAGATTTGACAGTCCCGGCAGGCAGTCCCAAAATTTCAGCTACTTCTTTTTGCGGGATGTTTTCCAAGTCGTGCAGCACCAAGACGCTGCGGTGTTCAAAGCTCAATTGATCGAGTCCCCGCTGCACTAAATCTTGATAGTGCAACTGCATCAACTCCGATGTGTTATCTTTGATAATAACTCGACTCATTGTTTCTTGATTTTTGAGTTTGGAGTCAAAAGAATGCTGTTTGGCAAATGCTTCTCTTTGGTCGGAAGCCACATTCCAAGTGATTCGATAAACCCAAGTAGAAAAGTTTTCCTGATGCTTGAGTTTTGGCAATCCTTTCCACACGCGCAGGAATACTTCTTGTGCTAAATCGTCAAGCAGCGACGGGCCGCAGAGTTGGTAAAGGGTTGACCTGACTTTGTGTTGGTAGCGCTGGTAAAGGTGGCGGAAGCAAGTGCGATCGCCCTTTAGGCATTTAGCAACTAAGTCTGAGTCGGAACAGTTATCGGTTAAAACATTGGCTGACACAGCTAACACTTGTGAAGTATTCCTCACCAGTTCGTTATCTGAGGGGTTTAGACAGGACAAGTTCAAAAAAGGTTCAATTTGTTTAAAATATTATTTTGAGCATAATCCGCCTGGGGTGGAAAACTGCACCAATGTCAGCAACAGGCTTTCCGGCCTGTTCCACAAAATTAACAGGCTTTCGGGCCTGTTCCACAAAATTAAATTTGATTGTGGGGTGGGCTTCTAGCCCGCCCCTAACGACACGTCCTAAATATCTTTTCTAACTACTTACAGCATTTTTCCAATAAGTATAAGTTGATCAACCAATACTTTCTCTGTCTTCATTATAAATTTCATCTCAACAACCCGCTGAAAAACCCGGTTTCTTTAAGAAACCGGGTTTATGAATACCCTAAAGGTCGATCGGCTGGGAATCGGCAATATTTGTTATGCTGCACGCTGAGTTAACAATCCCCAGATGAAAAGTACGACGATCGCACCGATGACTGCAAAAGCTATACTGGGTAGAGTCAATGCTCCGAAGGAAGCTCCCGCGCTAGTCCCCACAAAGGTTTGACCTAAATAACCTCCCACCAGCGCGCCGATAATTCCTAAAACTGTTGTGGCAATAAACCCGCCACCTTGATGTCCCGGATAAATGGCTTTGGCGATCGCGCCGGCAATCAGTCCTAAAACAATCCAAGCAATAATTCCCATTTCTCTTTCTCCTGAGTTCTTAACTGTTTCTGATGCCTTGTCTTATGTTCTAAGAATAACAACAGCTAGCAAGTCTTTACCTCTACCGCAGGGAGGAACCGAAAGTGGTAGAATTTCTGATGGATCGTCGGATTTTGAGGGTTTTTAATCTCTCAAAAGAGTTAACCCAAGGTTTACAACAGCCAAAAAAGGTATAGCGTTTCTCAAATAGATGAAGTATCGCAGACGGCTGTAGGGACTCGCGGGACTGGCGGTGTCCCCGCCGGACATCTTCACTCAACTGAGAAATGTCATAGTTATGCTCAAAGCCGAAGGAAAACCAGAAAAATTTTCTGGGACTTTTTGTGTTTTACTCGTAAAAAAATTACAACAATTCTGTGAAATAAGGAAAGTTTGCGCCCGATGAATCTGACTCTGTGCACGATCGTGAAGAATGAAGAAGCAACGCTGCTGCGGACTTTGGACAGCGTTAAGGGTGTTGTTGACGAAATAGTGGTGGTGGATACGGGTTCGGGCGATCGCACCCGTGAAATAGCCCGCGATTTTGGGGCGAGGGTTTATGAATTTGAATGGTGCGACGACTTCGCAGCGGCGCGCAACGAGTCTCTCAAGCACGCCCGGGGCGACTGGATTTTGGTGCTGGATGCCGATGAAGTGCTGGCACCGCAGATTGTACCTCAGATCGAGCAGGCAATTAAGGGCGATCGGCTGCTGCTAATCAATCTGATCCGCCAAGAAATCGGTGCATCTCAATCTCCCTATTCCCTAGTGTCGCGCTTGTTTCGCAATCGCCCCGACATCCGCTTCTCTCGCCCTTACCACGCAATGGTAGACGACAGCGCGGCTGAGATTTTGCAGAGGGAACCAACATGGAAAATAGCTTCTCTCCCCGATGTGGCGATTTTGCACTCGGGCTATCACAAAGATGCGATCGCCGCCAAAGGTAAATTCCAAAAAGCCCAAGCAGCGATGGAACGCTATATCGCTTACTACCCAAACGATGCTTATGCTTGCAGCAAATTAGGCGCTTTGTACGTAGAAAGCGGACAAATTCAGCGGGGAATCAATTTATTAACCAAAGGCTTGAATGCTGGGGCAATTGATGATTCTATTCTGTACGAACTCAACTATCATTTGGGAATTGCTTACCGCCAGCAGCAGCAATTCCCCCAAGCAAAAGAACACTATCAGGCGGCAATTAATACAAATGTTTTGCCGGCGCTCAAGTTGGGCGCTTACAATAATTTAGGCAATTTGCTTAAAGATGAAGGAGATTTGAAATCTGCTGAAAAAGCTTACAAAGCTGCTTTGAAAATCGATCCCAATTTTGCAGCAGGTCACTACAATTTAGGACTGACGCTAAAAGCAGCCGGAAATTTAGCAGATGCGATCGCCTATTACCGGCAAGCAATTAAAATCGCTCCCGAATACGCCGAAGCCCATCAAAATTTGGCAGTAGCTTTGCTGAAAATCGGCAAAATGCCAGAGAGTTTAGCAGAATTCAAAAGGGCGATCGCCCTTCACGAACAGCGCCGCCCTTTTGAAGCAGAACGCCTGCGCCGGGGACTGCAAGAAATGGGTTTGATGTAAACTTGTTACCAAGTAATTTGTAGGGGCAATCCCCCCGTGGTTGCCCTCGATCCGGACGGGGTAAGCACGGGGGCATTACCCCTACAAACTGTAAAAATTACCACCAATAAAATCAAGCAATTATCTCTACTTTGCCGCTATCCAAATCGTAGCGCCCTCCAACAACTTTAAGCTTCCCCGCTTTCACAGCTTCAGCCAAAATAGGCGACGCTAATTTTAAATTATTTACGTTCATTTTCACATTAGCCCTGACTGCATTATCCCAGGCATCGCCCCACCGATTTTTTGTAGCATCAACCGCCGGTTTAATCGCCGCCACCAAAGTGCTAATGTGCCCCGGCACAGCTTTACCATCTAAAGCTGCTTTAACAGCACCGCAGCGTTCGTGACCTAATATTACTAATAGCGGCACTCCTAATTCTACTGCGGCATATTCCATATTGCCGAGAACCACATCGTCGATAAAATTTCCAGCTACTCGAATATCAAATAAATCGCCCAATCCTTGGTCGAAAATTATTTCGGGCGTTACCCGCGAATCAGAACAGCCAAGTATGGTGGCAAACGGATGCTGACCCTGTGCTACTTCTACAATTCGCGATCGGGCTTGGTCGGGAAAAGTCCGTTTTTGCTGAATGTAGCGCCGATTCCCCTCCATCAATTTCTTGAGAGCGCCGTTGGGAGTAATCTGCGAGATTGGCTCTGCATTTGCCGCTCGGGCCTGTAAAAGCTGTGGTGCAATGCTTGCCGCCAGTATCCCCGCACCAGCCCTCAACATTAGATTGCGCCGCGAAATCATGCCGGTTCTTTCGCCTTTAGTCATAAAAAAAGTTCGGTAAGTGGGAAACGAGCGAGACTTTAGTCCTGAGAGGAAAACGACGCGGCGATTTCAATCGCCTTGAATCCCCTTTCGGGGTTGGAGAGGTATGGTTGCCTCTCCGGTGAGGTATGGCTGCCTCAATCTCCCTTTCGGGGTAATGTTCGCTTTGCCAATGTTATAAAGGCTTGTTCGGCTTACAGCACTGTTTCAGGGACTTTAAAACTGTTTAACTGTAAACAACAGAGCGGAAAACTAGCGTCGCATTCACCGGTGTTATGACCTAAATAACGTAGTCAGCTAAGACTTAGGCGGGTCAGTACAGCTTGCTCGATCGCTCTAACAAGCTCAGTGGCTTTAGCCCTGAGTTACTGACTGCTTGCAACTCGGTTCAAATTTTTGTATTCATCAGCATAATATCTACCATAACCTCAGCCAGACTTCTTTACTTTTTCTTTACAAGTAGCTGGGGTAAAATTTAAGCTTCAAAAAAGTTGCCCCTTTTTATTTCATAAAGTCAACTGCGGTTCTGCTTCGGTCTGCGGGGATGCTATAATGTATCTAAAACGACAAATTATTTACCAATGAATCGAAATGTCTTACGTCGCCAGCATTCATATCTATCCGGTCAAGTCCCTTGACGGCATAGCGGTCAGTCAAGCAGCTATTCTTGCCAGCGGAGCTTTAAAAGGCGATCGCTCCTTAGCAATCTGCAATGAAGCAGGAGAATTTGTTAACACTAAGCGCAACAGCGGAGTCCATTTTCTGCGTTTATCATTTGACATTAAAAGTAGAATTGCCGGCCTAAAAATTCAAGACACCGAACAAGAAATATTTTTTCATCTAGATAGAGAACGCCCCGCAATAGAATCTTGGTTGAGCAACTACTTCGGTTTTACCGTCAAGTTAATCGAAAACTTGCTCGCAGGCTTCCCCGACGATATCGCTGCACCGGGACCGAGCATTATCAGTACCGCAACAATTGCCGAAGTTGCATCTTGGTTTCCGAGAGTTTGCGTTAACGAAATGCGCCATCGCTTGCGAGCTAATATTGAAATAGGAGATGTCCCGGCTTTTTGGGAAGACAAACTTTTTCCAGAAGCTGATGAAATTGTCAGGTTTCAAATAGGAAGTGTCATATTTGAAGGTATCAATCCCGGCCAGCCTTGTATCCTATCTACGCGAAATTATGCGGCGAAAGAAGCTTATTCCAGTTTTCAAAAGGTACTTACAGCCAAGCAGAATGAAATCAGGCCTGACTTGATAAAAAGAGGGGGTTTAAATCACTTGAATCGGCTGATAATTAAGACGAAAGTGCCACCGCAAGCAGCCGGAAAAATAGTACGCATCGGAGACGAAGTTAAAATTATCAGCGTCAAAAACTCCTTATTTAATACGATTACCGATTAGTTCTAAAATTTTTATGAGGATTTCAGATCGAATACGGTAACACCGGAATTAATATTACCCAGAGTCAGGACACGGCAGTGCCGTTTCCCTACAATTAATCGGGTGATAGTTACATCGGGTGCGAGCGTGACGATTATTTTAGCGCGCCAGAAACGGCACGGCTTGGCGGTGTCCTGCGTTACTCCAAATCAATATTCCCGATTCCCAATTACCTTTGATTTCTGTTGGTATGATAAACTGCGATCGGTCTGTCAATTCCCTTAAAACGGAAATCTCCCATCGGCTCAAAACTTTGGGGGAATCGCAGCAACTTGTAAGTATCTTCGCTCACCACGCATTCCCCCGGCAGACAAATTCCCTCCATCCTAGCAGCCAGATTAATTGTCGAACCCAGCACAGTATAATCAACTCTTTTAGAACTGCCGACATCGCCAATTATCGCCTTGCCGCTGTTAATAGAAATCCGCAGTTGCAGCGGTTCGCCTAAACTCTTATTTGCATTGAGTTGGTCAAGACGGTTGAGCATTCCCAAAGCAGCAGCAACAGCGCGATCGGCATGATCCGGCTGAGGTTCCGGCGCTCCAAAAAATGCCATAATACAATCTCCAATAAACTTATCTAAAGTTCCTCCTTCTCCAAAAACTTCTTGCAGCATTTCCTCAAAGAAATTGTTGAGCAACCGGGCTATCTCAGGAGGACTCAACCTTTCCGACATCGCCGTAAAGCCGACAATATCTGCAAACAGAATGCTGATTTCGCGTTCCACAGGCGGCAGGCGGTGGTTAATTAAAGTTCCCGTATTCATTAAATGCTGGACGACAGCGGGAGAGTGATAGCGTTCCAATCTTTGCCGCATAGTTTCTTCGTTGCGCAGCTTCTGTGTCAGCAGCCACCGCTGCACGCTGGAAGCGACGATATTTCCTAAAGCTGAAAAAAAGCTGAGGTCTTCATCTCCTCCCTGATACCACTCTCTAGAAGTTAATTGAGCGTCGCCGTAAAGCACTCCAAAAACTGTATTTTCATCCCAGAGGGGAACAGCTATCGCCGTGCGAATTCCTTTGTCAATCATGCTCATATTGTCGTCAAACTGTTCGTCAAACTGAGCGTCGGCAGTTTTGAGAGCAACTTGTTCGTCTAATACTTTGCGGCAAATAGTGCGACCGATCCAACTGCCGTCAGCGGGGATGTATTGATTTTTAGCTGTGGGTCTGGCGGCGGTTTTAACTACTTCCAGTTCGCCGTTATTTTGAAAGTCTATTAACAGCGCTAAACGTTCAATGTTTTTGATGTCGCGGAACACGATTTGCTGGACTTGATCGAAAATTGCTTCTATGGATTCAGCGGTGTTCAAATACTTAGCAATATCGACCAAATACTTTAAGCGCGAGATAGCTTGTTCGTAGTTTTTTTCGATTTTTGTGTCTGGTTCTATCCACTGTTTTTGCAGTTCTTTCGCTTTGCCGAGGATAGTAACTCCTTCGGGCATCGTGCCGATTTCGGGAAGTTGTGGGTCGGAGCGATCGGGCAAAACCACAATCAGATTGATCCGGTGTCCCAAATAAATAATATCGCCCTGATTGACTAAGTGAGGGTGGTTGAGGGGACTGTTGTTTAGTAGAGTCCCGTTGGTACTGCCCATATCCTCTACTAGCCACTCGCCTGAAGCTATTTTAAACAAACGGGTATGGTGCCGGGAAATGTCAGAAAAAGGTAGTTGCAAATCGCATTCTAGCAACCTACCGATAATAAATTCCTCGCCTTCGACAGGCACTGTTTTTTCGAGGATTCCATTAATTTGCAATTCCAGATTCAGTTCATTCATACACATTACCGCTGTTGAATTTTCAAGGCTTTTATAAGACTTGAATTCAGCAGATAAAATCTCCTGCGAGTCTTATCAATCTGGCGGCAACTCCAAACCAAGCTGACCCAAAACACCAGTTCTAAAATCATTTAACATCTGCCGCGCCGTTCGTTCGACATCTCCTTTATACCTGTCTTTTGCTACTTCGTGCAAATAATCTTCACCGTTACTAGATAATGGATCTAATTTATACCGGGATTTGAAACCAGATACTGATATCAAGGTGTCATCGATCGCCTCAAGCTCCCGGAGCAAATCTACCATAGCTGCGGCTACTACCTGATTGTCGTACGCTGCTTCGCCAATATCTTCGCAAATAGCTAATTTTATCGCATTTTCTTGATTGTTAATTCGGGTCGGAATTACTCCGGGGGCGTCTAATAACTCAATTTCGTCAGAAATCCGAATCCATCTGAGCGATTTAGTTACTCCAGCTCTGCGGGCGCTATCCACCACTCTGCGCCCTAAGAGGCGATTGATTAAAGCAGATTTTCCGACATTGGGAAAGCCCATTACCACGGCTCGGACTGGACGGGGCAGCATACCTCGATCGAACCTTCTTTGATTTAGCTGCACCCCAGCATTCTGTACGGCATCCGCCACGTCATGCACTCCTTGGCCGTGTTCGGCATTGGTAAAATAGGCAGTTTCCCCCTGGGACTCAAACCATGTTTCCCACGCCTCGCGCGATCGAGCAGTAATCATGTCCATGCGGTTGACGACCAATACTCGCGGCTTGCTGCCCACCCAGCTCGGCATCTGGGGGTGGTAAGTAGCCAGTGGAATGCGGGCATCTCGAACTTCGAGCACCACATCTACCCGCTTTAGCTGTTCTTTTAATGCCCGTTCAGCTTTGGCAATGTGACCGGGATACCAGTGAATTTTCATAATATGAAGGAAGAAGGAAGAAGGAAGTTCGGCAGCGGATTTTGTAGCGGATGTAACGGATGTAACGGA
>JAUBOG010000268.1:0-9048 GCA_036700105.1 Microcoleus occultus BM001215583 | reverse complement strand
AATAAAAGCTTATATAAATTTAATAATGTCGCAATTCACTTTTCCCCGCAAGGGGATTGAAACATTGAACGTCAAAGTGAACTGTCAGTATTCTCTTGATGTCGCAATTCACTTTTCCCCGCAAGGGGATTGAAACTTCAACATATGTTGATACGGATCTGGTCCAAAATCTCCGAAGTCGCAATTCACTTTTCCCCGCAAGGGGATTGAAACTTCTTCTTCGTCAGCTCCGTCATCAGTGTCTTGTCGCAATTCATTTTTCCCCGCAAGGGGATTGAAACATAAACCAGATAGAAGAAAAGATGAATTTTATAGTCGCAATTCATTTTTCCCCGCAAGGGGATTGAAACTGCACTTGGATATCTTAACTCTCTTTGCATGATTTTCTTGTCGCAATTCATTTTTCCCCGCAAGGGGATTGAAACTACTAGGAAAATATCCAAGGATGTCAGCAGTTTTAGAAAGTCGCAATTCATTTTTCCCCGCAAGGGGATTGAAACTTATCAACCATTTCACAACAATAGATCTACCTTTTTGTTGCCGCAATTCACTTTTCCCCGCAAGGGGATTGAAACTTTTCTTTGTGGTCTATCAATGAATACTTTACTACATCGAGCCGCAATTCACTTTTCCCCGCAAGGGGATTGAAACTAAGCCGTTGTTACTTTTTGCACGAACTCATTATCCCGCCGCAATTCACTTTTCCCCGCAAGGGGATTGAAACTCAAGACTTGAAAAAATTTGACTGACCGAAATAGCACAGCCGCAATTCACTTTTCCCCGCAAGGGGATTGAAACAAATCAATTCTGCAGAAACAATGGTTAGACCAGTTATCGCCGCAATTCACTTTTCCCCGCAAGGGGATTGAAACTCTCGGGTAGATGTAAGGAAAGGTGCATTGTTCAGCCGCAATTCACTTTTCCCCGCAAGGGGATTGAAACATCAATAGTCCCCTGCAATTGCTGTGCACTAGGCTCTAGCCGCAATTCACCTTTCTCCGCAAGGGGATTGAAACTTAAAACCTGCAAAAGACTTCGCCTACCATAAAAAGAAAACGCTTTTGCGTAGCGTGCCGGAGACCGATCGCCCTGTAGGATAGAAAAACTGCCAATTTTTCCACTGCTATGCCTGAATCCATCCAGCAAGAAGCTCAAGCCATTGTGGATAGCCTTGCATCCATTCCCTTTGAGGATTGTATAGCCCTTTCTAAAGAATTTCGTGAACTTCCGATGAGCCCTGGGATCTACGCAGTCAAGCATCGCACCCTTGGAATCCTTTACATTGGCAAAACCAGAACCTTGCGCGATCGCTTTCGTAGCGGTCACAAAGCTTTACTTTGGGCATTTATTGAAGAATTGAAAGTCACAGACATCCGAATCGCCTTTTACCAATTAGATTTCATTCAGTGGATACAGCTATCATCAGAGTTAGAAAGCCTAATCATCCAAGCTATTAACCCACCCTATAACGTGAGAATTCCAGCGAGGGACTAACTCTATGCAAACCCAGCCTGCTATCACCGGACATCTCTCCCCTGAATTAGCGCAAATCTTTCTGGAAGGATTACCCGCACACATTCGTACCGGACTGTCCATGCGAGCCAAAACAATGAACTATCCCGTCTGGGCAGTAATTGAAATGGCGATCTCCGGCTATCTGGATGAAGAGGCTCTATCCTTTGTCGATTGCAAGCCCAAGCTCGACTAGCGATCGTCGTGCAGTCCGCGTGTGGGAGGCTATCCCGTAGGGCATCGCCCGCGCCGCAGGAGAATGCGATCGCTATTACTACACAGTATTTAAACTTGCCATCCGAATCCTAGCGTCACGGGTAATCAGAGGCGTCGCAATTCACTTTTCCCCACAAGGGGATTAAACCTCGCTCTGCGAACTCTTGCAGCAAAAATTTCATCCCGCACGCTGCAACCTTGTCCATTCCCTGTGGTACAATTGCAGATTGTGACATCGTACAAAAAAACATAAAATCAATTCATGCCACTTACACAACAGCGCAAACTAGAAATCATGGGCGACTACCAAACCCATGAAACCGATACCGGTTCAGCAGATGTCCAAGTCGCCATGCTGACCGATCGCATCACCAAACTCAGCGCCCACCTGAAAATCAACCAAAAAGACTTCGCCTCCCGGCGCGGTTTGATGATGATGATCAGCCGCCGCAAGCGCCTGCTGGCCTACATCCAAAAAGGAAGTATGGAACGCTACAAAGCATTGATCGCCCGTCTGGGAATTCGCGGCTAAACACCAAAGCCAAAATTTGCGACAATATTCAAGAACCTTGGACAAACACCAAGGCTTTATTGAATAAAAGTTCGAGATTTCAGGTTAAAGATAGAATATGTCCTCCGAACCACCGCGCCAGCGCTTACCGTTTGAACCGATCGCAAATCGCAAAAAAACGCCCAAAAAGCCCGCAGAAACCCTAGAAAATCCAGTCAAAGAAGACAAACAGCCCCCAGCCAAGAAAACCGGGGGCAAACAGTCGCAATCGATCCCAGAAGCTGTCAGCCAACGCATGATATCGCGCATCGCCTTATTTTGCGGCGTACCGACACTCCTGGGAATTTCCACATTTTTTGTGAGTTATTTAATTGTCAGCAAGGGCTTGTTTGACCTACCAAATACAGCAGTCTTATTAGTAAGTATGGGCTGTTTTGGTTTAGGAGTTCTGGGATTGAGTTACGGAGTTCTTTCAGCTTCCTGGGATGAAGAAGTTTCAGGAAGCAGTCTGGGGTGGGAAGAATTCAATACTAATTTTGGACGGATGCGACAAGCGTGGCGTGACGCAAAACCAAAAAGTTAGTCATTAGTCATTAGTTATTAGTCATTAGTCATTGGTGTTAACTTAACGTCAAACCCAGTCAGAGACTCGTGTTTGACGATTAGGCTTCGATCCCCCCTAGCCGAGAGGGCGGGCACGGGGGCACCGCCCCTACGAAGGGGGGGACAAGAACTTGCTCAAAGTCCCCCTTCTTAAGGGGGATTTAGGGGGATCGAGGCTTAGGTAAAAACGGGATTTTTCGCATTCCATCCGTGTCATAATGCGTGTCTGAGCGCAACACAACAGAAAAAAATATGATTATAGTAATGAAAGCCGGCACTCCAGAAGCCGAAATCGATCGCCTAGACGAAGAGCTCCGCACTAGCTGGGGTTTGACACCAGAAAAAATCGTCGGGCGTTACAAAACCGTCATGGGTTTGGTGGGCGACACCGTTGAGCTCGAACCGATGCAACTGCGCGAAATGAGCACCTGGATTGAAGAAGTGCTGCGAGTCGAAAAACCCTACAAGCGCGCTTCTCTGGAATACCGCCAAGGTGAACCGAGCTCGGTAGAAGTTGCTACTCCTTTAGGAACTGTGACGATCGGTCTCAATCACCCGATCACGATCGTAGCAGGCCCTTGCTCGGTCGAAAACGAAGAAATGATTGTTGAAACGGCAATGCGCGTCAAAGCTGCTGGCGCTCATTTTCTGCGCGGTGGCGCGTACAAACCGAGAACTTCCCCCTACGCTTTCCAAGGCCACGGCGAGAGTGCTTTGGGATTGCTAGCTGCGGCGCGGGAAGCTAGCGGTTTGGGAATTATCACCGAAGTTATGGATGCGGCGGACTTAAGTGCGATCGTGGAAGTAGCCGACGTAGTTCAAGTCGGGGCGAGAAATATGCAGAATTTCTCGCTGTTGAAGAAAGTCGGAGCTCAAGACAAACCAATTTTGCTGAAGCGCGGCATTTCCGCCACGATCGAAGAATGGTTGATGGCAGCCGAGTATATCATGGCTGCTGGCAATCCCAACGTGATTTTGTGCGAGCGCGGCATTCGCGGGTATGACAGGCAGTATACGCGGAATACGCTAGATTTGTCGGCGGTTCCAGTGCTGCGAACTCTGACTCACTTACCGGTGATGGTTGACCCCAGTCACGGCACCGGTTGGGCGCAGTTTGTACCCTCGATGGCGTTTGCTTCGATCGCCTCTGGTACTGATTCCTTGATGATAGAAGTGCACCCGAATCCGAAAAAAGCTTTGTCTGACGGGCCGCAATCTTTAACACCGGATCAGTTCGACAAGTTGATGGGAGAATTGGCCGTTATTGGTAAAGTCATGAATCGCTGGCCGCAACCGGTGCCAGTTTTGGCGTAGAAACAGGCGAAACGCCTAAGCTAAAATGCGATCGCGGTTAAATCCCCGACTTCTTAAAAAAGTCGGGGATTTTGTTATGCTGTTTTTGGAATAGAGTCCGAAGGGCGATCGCACTTCTAGGAAAGTTGGGAAATTTTGTATAATAGACATATCAATTAATTAGCGAGAGGGCTAGGAGTCATGGTAAGCATCGGAACCAAACTCACTTTAGCAGAATTTCTAGATTTGCCCGACGGAGATGTATATTATGAGTTTGTAGATGGTGAAGCAGTTCCTAAAGTGTCTCCAAAATTTTTTCATTCCAGTTTACAGGGAGCTTTGTGTCGCCTGATTCGTGTATGGTGTAAAGGACGCGGGCGAGTGCTTCCAGAATTGGCAATTTTGTTAAAACGTCAGGATAAAGATTGGGCACCTGTTCCCGATTTGACCTACATTTCTTATGCGCGTCTGCCGAAAAGTTGGCGGCGAAATGAAGCTTGTCCCGCAATTCCTGAACTGGCGATCGAGATTATCTCGCCGGATCAAACGATGAAGGAATTTGAAGAGAAGGCGAAAGATTATTTGGCTGCGGGTGTGACGCGAGTTTGGGTAATCGATCCGGAAGCTATTTTAATCAGAAGCTTTTTCCCCGATGGTTCGAGTCAAGTTTATACGGATAATACACCGATTGTGGATGAGTTGCTGCCTGGTTTGGAGTTGACGACTCGGCAGATTTTTGAAGAAGCGGAATTGATTGATTGATTAACTTACCCACAGTCAGGACACGGCAGTGCCGTGTCCCTACAATTAATCGGGGTAGGGAAACGGCACTGCCGTCTCCTCCGTATCATGTCTCATTGAATTAGCGATCGCTCTGATTTAAAATAGCCTCAATTTGGCTTTCTATTTCCTGAAGTTCTCGACGTTTGTCAGCCAGCCAAACTTTTTCAGCTTCGCATTGTGTTTGAGTTTGTCGATCGCGCTTTTCCTGCTGTTCTAATAAATTTTCCCACAGCGCGATCGCTTTTGACATCGCACCACTACTTGTCTCAACTCTTTCTTCAAATACTGCAATAATTCTTTCTTTTATCTTCTCAGAAATCGACTCCTCAGATTCCTTAAATTTCTGAAACCCTAACTCACAAATTTTTTGCTTAATTTGGTTATGAATTCCATCAACATCTAGCATTCCCAATCCAAATGTGCCACCCCCACCAGCAGCTAAGCCACCCAAAATAACTGGAATAATACCAAGTCCTGCGAAAAACAGCAATCCCGCCGCTACTAATCCACCAAGGCCTAAACCGCCAAGAAAACCTCCAGGACCTCCAATATCGGGATTGATTGATGAAGCGATACCGCTTCCACCGATGCCAATTCCACCCAGATTTTTTGCTATTCCTAAGTTATTGAATTGAGTAACAAGGCTAGTGCTAAGTCGCCGATCGAACTCTTGAAACTCTTGTCGGATTGCATAAAACTCTTCCTTAAATTTGAAGTCTAAAGTTTCTATTTTTTGTTTCAATATAAAGTGCAATTTTTGGTCGCTCCAAACATCAATTTCTTGTGTTAATTCCCACACAAATTGATTGGCATAATCTTGGATTAACTTGTCTTGGCTCCAAATATGCGAATGCACTGAAGTCCATTTATTACTTTTTGTATGGAGGCGATCGTGCAATATTTTCTCCCATTCCTTCCAAGATTCATTGGCTTCTTTTACCGATTCCTCCCTCAGTTTATTAGCTAACAATCTAATTTTAACATCGCGGCCGCTTGCTTCCGCAATTTGTTCAAAAATTTTCGCCTTATCTCCTTCAGAAACTGTCAAATTTCCTTCTAAAATTTCCCTATATTGACTCAATTCATCGCAGCCAGTATTAATAATTTGCTTAATTCCGGCTGCGGATTGGTTAAGTGCGATCGCCCCCCGTTCAACTGTCAAAAACTGTTCCAGAGATTTGGTAAAATCCTGAAAAGATTTCACATACTCATTTTCCGTCCCGTCCAAAATCGCCTCAAGTGCAGATTGAGCCGAAATAAAATGAATCCGGTTTTCACCAGCAATCAAATTTTGACTCTTAACAATCGTTTCTACCCTTTGTCTTACCTGCTTGCGACTTTCTTCCCGACGCAGCAAATCAGCAAAATTAACTAAAACAAAAATATTCTTCGCCGCTTCATCATCTTTCCCCGGATTCAACTTTTTTTTCAAATCCAAAAGTAGTTCCCGCTCTGTTTTTGTCAAAACATTTTGAGCGTTAGTCAAGAAAATCACCGCATCAGTTGTTTTGAGAACCTGTTCGGTAACTAACGTGCGTTCCGCGTGTTCGTTCAATCCGGGAGTATCAATAATTTCTACACCATTGCTGCACAATTCTAGATTTGGATGCTCGAAAATGATTTCTTCGATTTCTGACTTGACAATTTCATCGCCAAAAGAACCTAAAGCTGCTTCCTCAGAAATCGAGGCTTTATCTTTATATTGCTCAGGTAAAATCTCTTCCTCGCGTCCATCTTTGTATTTGCAAATCACCCGCTGCTGCGGCCCGTATTTCAAAACCGTTACCGTACCGCTACAGGGAATATCCCGCACGGGTTGAATTTCCTCGCCTAACAAAGCATTGAGTAAAGTTGATTTCCCTTTGCTGAACTCGCCGACAACAGCAACGCGAAAACATTGAGATTGCAATTTGCGAGATATCTTTGCTACTTCTTCTGTTAAATTAGGAGATAGCACGTTGCGATCGCTTCCATCTAGCAGAGTTAAGCCTAGTTTTCCACAAACAGCATCCAGTTGTTGCCGATACTCCTGAAACTTTTTCAACTGCTGATATGACGATACTGAATGTTTGCGATTTTTCTGGTGTTTCGGTTTGGCTGGCAAATGTTCGATAATATGACTGGCAGCACGGACAAACAAAGAATCGAGAGATTGAAATCGTGCTGGATCGAGCAACGAGTGAACTTCTGCTAAAGCTGCTGTATCGCTGATTGCTTGACTGCTAAAACTCGCCTCCAAAACAGTCAAAAATCGCGCATCGATTCCGAGTCGGCTAGCGACGATCGTCAAATACTGTTTTTCTCGTTCATCTATTGTCCCATCTGCCGCCGACATTTGATACCCAAAACTAATCAGCAGCAGTTTTTCCTCCTCAGAAAAACACGCAGTCAGCGCCAGCAACTCCTGCAATTTCTTGTAAACTTGCTGTTCCCGCACGCCCTTAACCATCGGCATTACCAATTGGCGCAAACTGTTGTTAGCGGGAATAAGTTCCGTAAAAGTTGTCCGCAATCGCTGCGTTTCCTCAGCACTTACCGTACCGTCGGCATGAATGACTCCCAACAATACCGTCACCAATCCCGCCAGAAAAAGCACGGGCGGAGTAATATCCTCTTTTCGGAGGTTTTGCCCTGTCAGCCGCGAAACAAGCTCAACTGTTTGGGAACTAATTAGCGAAGTGTCCATTTGCAGGGCCTATTGATAATTTTTTTTTATTTAAACTATCATAATATATTAGTTATTCTGTGGATTGGTAACACGGTAAAAATTGATGATGAACTTTGTATTTCCCCCGGCGGTACAGGCTGCGATCGAGGCTGGCAAGTACGTACAAGTGTTTACATCGGCTGGAGTGCCGATCGGCATGGCGAGAGATGCAGCGACGGGACAGTTTGCGGCCCATGCCGTCGGCGCGATCGTCAATAACAGCCCGCTATCGCCGTTAGTGTCTCCCGTGCAGCTTGCTATGGGCGGCTTGCAGATGTACCAAAACCACATGGGCTTTCAAGCCGTCCAAACCAGTTTGGGCGTGCTGCAAGCGACAACAGCCGTCATTGGTGTGGGAGTTGCGGCTGGGGTAGCTTTGTCGGCGGTGAATTTGCACCAGACTTTGAAACTAAAAAAAGCGGTTGAAAAGCTGGAAGTTAAAGTAGAAAATGGTTTCATCAATTTAGAACAAATTGTGAAAGGCCAAGGCGCCCAAATTAAGCAATTAATTGCCGAAGCGGTTGCAGATATAAAATTTGAGAACCACCGTTTAGTTTTAGTGCGGGCTTACGGGTTATTCAATCAAGCAATTCAACGAATGCGATCGGCTTTGCAACTGCAAGATATCAACCGCCGCAATGCTGAAATTGATGCGGCGCGGGGAATGTTGTTTGAAGCTTTAGCAGATTACAGAAATCCGCAGTTATTGTCAGAAACTTGTGCGGCGGGACAGTTGCGGCGGTTAGAGTGCGGTTGGACGATCGAGCAAAGTATTATTGCGACTTATCAGGTGCAGAATGAATTTGGTGCTGCGGGCGATCGGCTTTCTCAACTTCAACAACAAATCCGTCAAGATGGCCTCGGTATTATAGACTGTTGTGACTCAGACGAAGAACTTGACTTTCTTTTTCCTGAAATTACGCGAATTCACAATCACGATTTAGTTGTATTAGAGACTTGGCAAAATCAGATTGAATGGATTAAAGCTTTGCCCCCAAGTGAATTAAAACAGTTGCAAAGTGCTGATTTTAGTAAATCCAACTCGGCTGTTATTGAGAATAAAAATTCAGCCGCAACAGCTTTAGCAATCCCAGACGAACAGTTATTTTATGAAAATTTGCGCCCCAAGTCTCATTTTTATGCGCTGCGCGCTCAACTGGAATTAATGCTCGATCGGCAGCGACGTGAAGAGTATGAAGGTTATATCATCAAGCAAGGCGAAATAGCGGGTCATAAAAGTTTAGTCTCGCCGAACTTGGAAAAAGCTTCTGATTTGGCTGTTGCTAATTTATATTACTATTTCAGAGTCCGGGATGAATCGGAAGAGGAATCAGAATCTAATTCTGAAACTTAAGACTGAAACCCTTTAAAAATATCGCTTTTACCTAAGTCTCGATCCCCCTAAATCCCCCTTAAGAAGGGG
>JAUBOG010000267.1:0-9085 GCA_036700105.1 Microcoleus occultus BM001215583 | reverse complement strand
TGCCGTGTCCTGATTTCGGGTTATATTAATTCCGATGCAACCGGAATTGATATAATTAGGAAATTGGGCATTGGTAACAGTTAACTGTCAACTTACCAATTACCAATTAACCCTTACCAAGAATCAATTCTTGCTCAGGTTCCGGTGCAGTTTCGGCGGGCGGCAGTCCCAAAATATCGCTGTACAAGTTGACGTATTTCTTGGCCGAAATATCCCAGCCAAAATCTTCTCTCATGCCGCGCTGTTGCAGTTCTTTCCACTTATCTTTGTAGCGGAAACCTTCCCAAGCTCGGATCATGCAGGTGAACAAGTCGAGGGGTTCGTAGCGATCGAAACAGTAACCGGTACCGGTATTATTTATGGGATCGTTGTGGGAAACGGTATCGACTAAACCGCCGGTGCGGCGCACCATCGGCACGCAGCCGTAGCGGAGGGCGAGCATTTGGCTGATGCCGCAGGGCTCGAAACGGCTGGGCATCAGGAAGGTGTCGCAGCCTGCGTAAATGCGCCGGGAGAGGGCGTCGTTGTAGAGTAATTGGGTGGACATCCGACCGGGATAGCGGGCTGTCATTTGCCAGAGTTGGGTTTCGTAGTAGCGATCGCCCGTTCCGAGTACGATAAACTGAGCGTCGGTATAGGCCATGAACCGATCGAGCATTTGAATGATCAAATCCAATCCCTTCTGTTCTACCAGCCGCGTCACCATGCCGATCAAAAAGGCATTTTTATTCACTTCCAAACCGACTTCTTCTTGCAGCGCAATTTTGTTGGCCGGGCGCTTTTCAATAGTATCAGCGCTGAATTGCTGGTGGAGGTACTTGTCAGTTTCGGGGTTGTAAGATTCTGTATCAATTCCGTTCAAAATTCCCGATACTTTGCCGCCGAGGAAAGACAGCAAACCTTCTAAAGTTTCCCCGTAAGCTGGGGTTTTGATTTGCTCGGCGTAAGTCGGCGAAACTGTATTTACTCGATCGGCAAACTGGACTGCCGCAGCCATTGTATTGTGACCTTGCATATACCAAGGACACCAAGTCATCTGCTCCAAACGCCAGCGCCAAGGCCCTTGATAAGCTAAATTGTGAATAGTAAAAACCGTGCTGATATCGGGGTCTTGACTCATCCAAACAGGTATCATCCCCGTATGCCAGTCGTGACAGTGAATAATTTGTGGCTTCCAGTGATTCCAGGCAAATTCAGCCGCAGCATTGGCAAAGAAAGTGAACCTCCAGTCTTCATCTAAGCCGCCGTAAACGCGGCGGGGCAAGAAAGATGGATGTTGCAATAAGTATAAAGGTACATCGGTTCCGGGCAAAACACTTTCAATGACGGAGAAGCTTTGGAACATCGCCGCCCCGTTCCAAACAGGTTTTTTGGGAACGTCCATTTTGTCGGGGACGAAACCGTAGTAGGGCATAAAGATGCGGACATCGTGTCCCATGCGCCGCAGAAATTTAGGCAAAGCGCCGACAACATCCCCCATACCGCCAACTTTGGCGAGGGGTGCTGCTTCGGCGGATACAAATAAAATACGCATTATTTTTTTGTGTTCCTTGGGATAGCTAGTCTAGATTAAGTTTAAATGGCGAGCGGCACAATATTAACGCAGCGCCCAAAAAACCAGTATAAATCTGAGTTGCTGTGTTGCGCTCCTGCAACGAGAGCAAAGCTTAGGCACTTTACTCAAGAATGCGATATCCATTTTTCCATGTTTCTTTACATTCACTTAGCGGTACGATCGCCTGATTGATGCGGCGATCGACCCTCTTCACTCTTTTAAGATACAAGGGGCGGGTTCGCTCACAATAATTGCCTGCAATCTACAACCTGATAAACCCGCCCCCCCGATTTTTCGGATGCAACCGGAAACGATATAACTCCTACCCGCAATCTAGATATACCCCCTTCCCACAACCGATAACTCAAAACTATTTTCCGTCAATCAACCCATCAATCGCGGCTGTGAGTAGCTCCATTCGGCAAAATTGCCCCGCTCAAAGCCGCTTCATTTAAATTAGCAACATTCAAGCTAGCGCCAATCAAATTAGCCTCCGACAAATTGGTTCCTGTCAAATTCGCCCCTGTCAGAGAACTCAGCAGCAAACCCGCTCCCGACAAATTGGCGTGACTCAAATTCGCCCCCCGCAAATCCGCTTCTAGCAAGCTAGCACCCGACAAATTAGCACCGCTCAAATTAGCTCCCCGCAAAGAAGCTTTGTTTAAATTTGCAGCCCTCAAATCAGCATTGTGCAAAATCAAACCATTCAAATTAGCCTTGCTCAAATTAGCTCCCTGCAAGTCAGCACCGCTCAAATTAGAGCCATTTAAATTAGCTTTACTCAAGTCAGCACCGCTCAAGTCAGCACCGCTCAAATTAGCAGCGCAAATACAAGCTTCCCGCAGACTTGCTTCGCTCAAAATTGCCCCGACCAAATTCACGCCGCTGAGATTTCCGCGATTGAGATAAGCCCGAATTAGAGTTGCTCC
This sequence comes from Microcoleus occultus BM001215583, assembly GCA_036700105.1. Classification (GTDB taxonomy): domain Bacteria; phylum Cyanobacteriota; class Cyanobacteriia; order Cyanobacteriales; family Microcoleaceae; genus Microcoleus. The sequence continues at coordinate 6,601 of JAUBOG010000267.1, read as the reverse complement.
GCTCAGGTTCGCCCCGTTCAAATCAACCTCGCTCATAATTGCTCTAGTCAGATTTGCTCTGCTCAAATCAACCCCGCTCATAATTGCTCGGCTCAGCGTCGCCCCGCTCAAATTAGCCTCAGTTAGTTTCGAGCCGCTTAGCAAACAAGCTCCCACTAAACTCGCTCCCGTCATCACAGCTTGGCTCAAGTCAGCGCGAGACAATATTGCTCCGCTGAGATTGGCACCGCTAAAATCTGCTTTGATCGCCACAGTTCCGGTTAAACTAGAACTGCCGAGGTTAGCTTCAATTAATTTCGCCTTAGATAAATTAGCCCCGCTCAAGTCGGCGCCGTTTAAATTAGCTCCAATTAGTTTGCTTCTAATTAAGTTTGCGCCTTTCAAATTAGCGCTGCTCAAATTTGTTCGGCTGAGATTAGCTTCACTCAAATGAGCAGCAGTGAGGTTAGCACCTCGAAAATCTCGTTCTCCGTTTCTATGTCTAGTTAAAAGTTCATCGGCACTTAAATTCTCAGTGAAATTCATAAAAAAATTGAGTGAGTTTCCTTAGTTTCTCGATGTTCTATGTTGTCTGAAAGTTTGTACTATCGTGTTTGCCAGTCGGTTGTTTTAACCAATACTGCCGATCGCCACAATTGTCAAAACAGGTTGATTCGCAGCACCACCCTGCTGACAAACGTTAAAACTTTGGTTCGCCGGGGCGGCAGTTATGAAGAAACCGAGTTTCTCGCCCCCGATGCGTAAGTTTTGTAAGTCTTATTTTTGCTAGTATTTAGTGGGCGGTTGATGTTACTTGTTAATTGTTAGCTGTATTTATGCTAACTGCCGATCGCTAACAATTAACTGCTAAGCATTTGCCAAAATACCGAGAAGTTGCCTATCGCTCTTGCCTTTGCTCGATCGCCTATTTGGGGTATTGCTGGCGGCATCCGCGCCGCATTCTGACCCGAAAAATTGCCGGCACTGGCGATCGAATTGATGAATGCTATCCTGTTTCCAGATATCGGAGCTTCAACCCCGAATGCCTTCTACATAAGTGCTTTCTATCTTCGATCGCCCCTGAAAGCTACCGCTCCGGTCAGCTCAGCTCGTTTCACCTCCCCCCACCGTGCGGAGCGCACCGTGAAATCCAACAGGAAGGCTGTTTTCCTCTGAGTTCTGAACGGCTCGCGGGCCCAGGAAGCAACACGCTATCCCCCGCCTGCGATTTCCCGAAAAAATAATTCGCGAGCCATTCCAGTGCTCCCGCGCTTCTGTGTATGCTGTTAATGTTTATTCGATCCATGAACGCTTGCGGTTCTAATTAACAGAACACCCGACACCTGACGCACTCTCGAATATCATAGCTGTTCCCGGGCTTCTCAAATGCTTCGCTGAGGCATTCCCAGAAAAACTGTATTCATCCCGCCGGTATTGCCCGAAGCAATTGGGCTGCTACAGCCGACCAATGACCGGCCTCTCGTCTTGCCCGAGGCTCCGACAATATGATGATTCTCATAGTTGCCGACCGCCTAGTTGCCGTTCTGGAGGCGCGGGACTGGCTGCTTCACCTGTATAAGTTGCTGAAATTAGCTGCCCCATAATTAAAGATAGTCGCTCTTTGACTGAGCGAGCAATATCTGCTGTAATTTATGCCATCAAAATAGATAATACTGCGGGGTTTGCAACCCTGGCAGTAGTGAGTGTTACAGACAAAAAAATCCCTGGCTTTTGTTGAGTGTCAAAATTAGTTAAGCCGATCGAGCTGCCAGCCTAAAGTCCAGCTCGCCAATTAAAAAAATGCAAATTTTAACATCTCGCTTTTTTTTAGTTTCCCGAACCAAACAAAAGCCGGCTTTGGGAGAAAAAGCCGACTTTTGAAATAATTTTACTGGCAAAGCGTAAAACCTAGCTAGCCAGTGCTTGTTCCTGTAGGAGTTCCCCTGACTCTTGAGCCTTTCGGGCTGCAAACAGGTTAAATCAACCCGCCCTCTCCCCCGCGAAAAAGCCCCTGATTGAGTGCCGGGGCTCTGCTGTTTTGCTTGTCAAACGCGACGCTGACCGGTAACGCCCTGATTGGGATCGTAAATACCAGGCGTAGTATCAACTCCCGGAGTCCCGGGAGCGCCGTAATCTGCCCGAGCGCTATCAACGCTGCTGGGATAGTCGTAGATGCTCCAATGCTGAATCCCTCCGCGGCTCATAATGGCTTCAGCTTTAGCCACTTCCGCTTCGCTACCGTCAAGCAAGACCAAATAATCTCCCCTCTCCACCCGATCGCTGTATGCTTTAGCTTCCTCTTCAGGAATTCCCAAACCGACTAAAGCTCCGATCAAGCTGCCCGCCGCCGCACCCAAAGCGGTACCCGCGAGTGTAGTTGCGATCGCCGTAGCCGAGGCTCCCGCCAGCATGATCGGCCCGATTCCCGGAATTGCCACCAGGCCCAGACCCACCAGCAAGCCCGTCAAACCGCCCAAAGTGCCGCCTGTGAGCGCGCCCTTGGTCGCCCCTTCATCGGCCTTGTTGTCCGCGCTTTCCTGCACGTCAATCCCTGCGATGTCGCCTTTAGAATCGGCATCCTTAGCGATTACCGAAACCCGGTTCATGTCGAAACCAGCATTTCTGAGTTCTCCCAGCGCGTGTTCCGTCTCGCGGCGGGTTGAAAATACTCCCACAGCGCGCTTGTCGCGGGCGGACGAAGCTCTGCGGCCGGTGTCTGCAGGCACATCGTAAATAGCCCAATCCTGAATGCCCCGCACGCTCATAATTCCTTCGGCTGTGGCAAGATCGGCATCAGTTCCTTCTACGAATACCAAATATTCTCCGCGCGAGAGCCGATCGTTATAAACTTTAGCTTTTGCTTCGGGAACTCCCAAACCGACCAAACCGCCGGTCAAACCGCCCGCTGCGGCCCCAATTGCGCCTCCAACAGCAGTGTCAGCGAGTAAAGTGGCGATCGCGCCCCCGGCCATCACCGGGCCTACTCCGGGAATCGCCAGCGCCCCAATACTTCCGAGCAACCCAATCAAACCGCCCGTCACGACTCCCGCTGTCGCGCCTGCTTTTGCGCCGCCGCCCACTTTCTCGTCGGTACTCTTACCAGCGGTAGCGCCGCCAATTTGGCCGCGATCGAGATTTTCCCCAACCACCGAAACTTTATTCATCGGAAACCCGGTACTTTGCAGTTCCATCAGGGCTAGTTCCGTATCTCGGTAATTAGCAAACGATCCTACAGCTCGCTTGTGTTGACCTAAAGCCATTTTTTTTCTCCTTCAAAATAAACTACTTTTACGCAGCAGCAGAATTTATGCTCTGTTTGCTGCTATCAATCACATTTAGTCATTTTTTCCCAACATTTTTCATCGGTCGCTGGGAATAAATTGCGTCTCTCTCTTCAGGCCGGTTTTTCGCGGATTTTCAGGAAGGGCAAATTGGAAATTTGGCACGGGAAATTGCCGGTCGCGTGCGGCTTTTTAGTTTTGAGCGCGTGAGTTTTCAATTTGCAACTGCGATCGGTTAGGGTTATTTTTGAATTATTAAACCGCAGAGAGCGCAGAGGAGCAGAGAGAGATGAATAACTGCGATCCAAGGCGGATTTGATATCCCCTAACCGCTGCGCTCCGAAAGCAATATTACAATGCCCTACTTTCCCTTTTCCTTATTGCTTCTAATTTATTGATTGCTGCTAGGCGATGCGGGTGCAGCAGGGGCAACTACAGCCGTAACGTTCACCTGTTTTACACCCTTGATTTCTTTAGCTAGCGGCTCGATTTTCGCTAAATCTGTTTGATTGGGAACTGTGCCGCCTACGGTGACTATCCCGTCTTTTGCATCAACCGTTAGCTGACCTTTTGTGATGTTTACTTCCAATTTAGAGCGTACTTCACTTTGGAGGTCACCATCGGCTCTTATCGCATCGCCACCCGTCACATTGTTGCGCTGTTCTCTCGCCCTGATGTCAGAGTTTGCTTGTGCTTTGCGAATATCGCTAGTGGCGTCACCCTGAGTTTTTTGAACTGTCTCTGCTGGAGGCGGGCTAGTGCGATTTTCCGTAGTAGAATTAGGAGCGTCAGCGCTGGTTTTAGCCCCTTCACTGCAAGCAGCACCTCCAAATAACAGGATGCCGCTGAGGATAATTGGTGTTAGTTTGTTCATCAGTTAATAACCTCCGGGTAAGCTTTCGATGAGCCTGACTTCCTTGAGCCAGATTGAGCCAGACAGAATCTTTGTTTTTGCTTTCTGCGTTTGTGCTTTCTGCCTAAAATTCCTATATCAAATATAGGAATTTGCTGCGTCAGCTACATCGCTCTACAGGTGTAAATTTTATCTATGTCGTTAGATAGAGTACAAAAAACAAAATCAGGGATTGCGGTAAATTGAATTTAATTGGTCGGAGAGGCACTATTCCTCATGAAATCGGTTGATTCCGATGTTTTTAGTTGTCCAAGCCAATATTTTTTTTTTCGATAAACCGCGTTCAATAGCCGAAGTTATATTAATAAATTTCTGGCTTCAAAACAGACGAAAAGAATCGAGAAATTTTTGAGCGTTTTCGGGTTTTGGGGTGCTGGCAACCAGCCCGTAAACGCGCGTATCCACCAAAAAAACTTGACCGACGCCTACAGGTTCGGTTGGGGAAAGCGGCTGAAACTCAAACTCTTTTCCCGGATAGCCGCCGAGGGAAATATCCCGCACTTGCAGCAATTTAGCATTCGACGCCACGACAAAAAAGTCAACGGCATTATTTAAAGTAATTTTGATATTATTGTTGCTGAGCCGAAAATCTAGGTCGAAGTATTGAAGTAAATAAGTTTCTTTGTTTTTTAAGACAGACCTGTACGTATGAGCGGTAAATTGAGTTGAAAAAGTTTCAGAATTAATTTTGGGAGTTCCGGGCATATCGATCGCAAATTGACCCATCGCGGAGCAAAATGGCTGCCACTCTGGCGTCTCAAGTGCAGCCCGCAGCGGGGCGGGTTGAGATCCAGCGGGAATCGCCAACTTGACAGGCGAGACAAGCAATGTAGCGCTAACTAAAAATAAATGCAGCAATTTCATTTGGGTAATAATTATATTTGCCCGATCGATCTGCGCTAGCCTAGAAACATATCCGCAAACGGGGGATTTATGCTGAATATTATACGTACTCAACGGCGAGGCAACTCTCAAGAGCCAGCTAAAACCAGTAAAACCAGTAAAACCAATATACTCGCTGCTGCAAAGACTTGGCTGGCGATCGGTCTGCTGGTTTCTACGACAGCTTGCGCAAACGACCCCAACAGCAAAGCCCTCCAAGAATCTTTAGCCGCCGATCCCAAACTAACAGAAACTCCGCTTCCCGTCCCTGTTCCTCCCCCAGCGACAGCAGTCGAAACCAGCACAACCGCCAAACTTCCTCCCGATTTCCCGACCGAGATTCCACTCTATCCTAATGCTCAGTTAATCGAAGTTGGCGCGCCCGCCGATGATTCGTCCAAAAACGTGCGGTTGCGCTGGGAAAGTACCGATCCGGTTAATTCGGTTCAGAACTTTTATCAGACAGAATTTGGGCGCGGGAATTGGCAAATAGTCAGCCGCCCCACCGCCGACGGACAAGGTTCTTTGGTAGCAACCCGAGATAATTTGCGGGTAACAGTGTCGCTTTCTGCTACTCAAAAAGTAGGCGGTTCTACAGAATTTGCGATCGACTACACCAAAGAAAGTCCAGAAATTGCAGCCAGTCCTCAACCGAATAATTCCGAGTCTACCGCATCTGGAACACCTTCACCAACCCCATCTAATTCTGAGGGAACGACTCCAACAGCATCCCCCTCGCCAAAATCAGCAAAAGTCAGCCAATTAGACAGCCAAATTCCCCAACAGTTGCGACAGTACGTGGCTGATTTGACGGCCCTGGAAGTGCTGAAAGTGCGGTCTGCAAAAAATGCTAATTTAGAAACTGGCAGCACTTTGCCAAAACCAAACAAAATTATCACCCGCCGCGAATACGCCCGCTGGTTAGTAGCAGCTAACAATCAGATTTATGCCAGCCGTCAAGCCAAACAAATTAGATTAGCAGTAGACTCTAGCGAACCGGCTTTTTCTGACATACCAAAAACAGATCCTGATTTTTCAGCAATTCAAGGTTTAGCAGAAGCCGGCTTAATTCCGAGTTCGCTTTCTGGGGAAACTAAAGATGTGAAATTTCGCCCCGATGCACCTTTAACTCGCGAAACAATGATTCTGTGGAAAGTGCCATTAGATACTCGTCAAGTTTTGCCAACAGCTAACATTGACGGAGTGAAAGAAAAATGGGGTTTTCAAGATGCTTCTAAGATTGATTCCCAAGCCTCGCGGGCAATTTTAGCTGATTTTAACAATGGAGATTTGGCGAATATTCGCCGCGTTTTTGGTTTTACTACTCTCTTTCAGCCGAAGAAACCCGTGACTCGCGCCGAAGCTGCTGCTAGTTTGTGGTATTTTGGCGTTCAAGATCAGGGATTGTCGGCTAAAGATGCTCTCGAAGCAAAGTCTCAACCTGCGCAGTAGAGTTGTTTGGGGTGGTTGAAAGCACTCTTGGACATGATAGATGAGACGGCAGTGCCGTGTCCCTACAATATTATTTTGAGTAGGGACACGGCAC
>JAUBOG010000266.1:0-9151 GCA_036700105.1 Microcoleus occultus BM001215583 | reverse complement strand
GGGTTAGGGGGGATCTAGACTTCGCTACAAACAAGAGAGACGGTCGGTTTAACGTTAAGTTGTCACGCCTTGGGCAGAGCCGGGGAACGCAGATCCAGAGGCTCAGCCTCGCTATGTCACAATAGAAAACTTAGGAGAAAGAATGAAAAGGACAAAATTGAGACTTAAAAAAGTAAAGTTATTTCTGCTGTCGCTTTGCTTTTTTACTGTTTCACTAGGGACGTTTAATTTGTTACCTTCCTTAGCGGCTGCACCCAAACACTACGACGAATTAACATTCCCGCAGTTGCCAGAAATTAAACTGCCTAAATACACTCGCTTCGAGCTAAAAAATGGCATCCGGGTGTATCTGATGGAAGACCGGGAACTCCCGCTAGTCGGGGGAACAGCGCTATTTCGCACGGGCGATCGCTTTGAACCAGCCGATAAAATCGGACTGGGAGGTTTGACGGGACAAGTGATGCGAACTGGCGGCACGAGCCGTCATACGGCTGATGAATTAAATCAGTTGCTAGAACAGCGAGCAGCTTCGGTAGAAACGGGGATTGATGTTAGTTCTGGGAGTGCTAGTTTTAGTGCTTTAGCTGAAGATATAGAACCCGTGTTTGACTTGTTTTCGGAAGTGATTCGGGAGCCAATCTTTGCGAAGGAAAAGTTGGATTTAGCGAAGAACCAAGCTCAAGGTGCGATCGCCCGCCGCAATGACGATCCTAACGATATTACGGGCCGCGAGTTTGAAAAGTTAATTTACGGCGAGATCAGTCCCTACGCGCGCACGGTAGAATACAAAACCCTTGCGAATATTTCCCGCGACGATTTGGTGAGTTTCTACCAGAAATATTTCCATCCCAAGAATATGATTTTGGGTATTTCTGGCGACTTTGATACTGCAAAAATGCGATCGCAAGTCGAGCAAAAATTCGGCAACTGGGAACCGAGTCAAAGTGCAGAAGTGCCACCGTTACCAGCGGTATCGCCCGCAAATGGCGGCGGCGTATTTTTGGTAAATCAACCGCAATTGAGTCAAAGTTACGTGCAGATGGGGCATTTGGGCGGAATGCTGAACAGTCCTGATTACGGTGCTTTGGACGTAATGAACGGGGTTCTCAACGGTTTCGGCGGGCGTTTGTTCAACAACGTGCGATCGCGCCAAGGTTTAGCCTACACAGTATACGCGGCTTGGAGTCCGAGATTTGACTATCCGGGCGTGTTTGTCGCAGGAGGCCAAACGCGATCGGAGGCTACAGTACCGTTTATCAAGGCAATTCGCGCCGAGATCGATCGTATCCGCACCGAACCAATTACCCCCGAAGAATTAGCTTTTGCTAAAGATTCCACCCTCAATTCTTTCATCTTCAAATTTGAAAATCCCAGTCAAACATTGTCGCGATTAATGCGCTACGAATACTACGGTTATCCCGAAGATTTCATTTTTCGCTACCGCCGCAGCGTCGAAGCAGCCACAATTGCCGACGTGCAGCGCGTAGCAAAAACTTACTTGAAACCGGAGAATTTGGTAACATTAGTTGTGGGAAATACTGCGGGAATTCAACCGCCGTTATCGAGTTTGGGAACTTCGGTAAAAGTGGAATCAATTGATATCACAATTCCCTCGGCAACTTGACGATGATTCGTGTGACGCACCTGACTATTGTGTGGTGCGTCACGGTGAGATTGTCAATTTTATTTGTGAAGTTTCTTTCTTCGACGCACCCTACGGCGAACTGTATGTTATGGGTGCGTCGCTGCTGAGACTCCGATCTTTCTTTGGGGGTTTGCTTTCTTCGACGCACCCTACGCTAACTAATTTTTTCTCTAGGCTGCTCTTTTTTTGCCACTAAACCCTGACTGTCTCACTCTGGCAGGTTGGCGCACTCATAATTTTCTACAATTTATTTTTATGGTTTATAAACGAGGTTTTTGGGGGCGTCGGTAAACTCTTTCCAAAGTCCTACCTTTATACTCATTATCTTCATCACAAGGTGAAACATTACACTCTAAAGACATTGCTAATTCAACAGATTGTGCCAGTTTTTCTTGAGCCATATCTTTCTGATTGATGGAAATATAAATATCAGCGATCTGAATTAACACTAAAGATTGGAATCCTTTATCTGTAATCATTTGTCTGATGTTGTCTGATTCTTTAAATAAACCAAACTCTGCCATTTCTACCGCAACTCTAACTTTATTGTCATCGTCTTTGGCTAATTTTGCATTGTCGAAAAGTTGTTGTTTTTGAGCTTCAGTAATTTTTTTTATTTCTAAATTAGTGTTAGCTGGTGGTGACATTTTTTCAATAGCCGCCAAAGCTTGATTTTTTGACTCTACAAGAGTTAAAGATTCAGCAATATGACGTGCTTTTTGCATATTTCCAGATTGAGCATATTTAAGGGCTATTTCTGCTAATAATTGTTGCAAGCTATAATCATTGCTCAAATCTAAACCAAAGTTATATAAATCAGCATTAAATATACAAACTTCAGGTCTTGTTATAAAGCATCTTTCCCCTGAAGCTTTGGCTAAAGCCGGAGTTAAAAGAATGGCGAAAAAATAAATTAGGCTAATTAAATAGTGACTTGTTTTCATGGCAATCAGTATAGTAGAAAATATTATTCAATTTAATATAACATTTTTTACTCCAATACTGCGGATAGTTTTTTGGTATCCGCTCAATAATCCGGGGTAAATCGCTCAACGATGCACCTTAAATGATGCAAAATCGTTCCTGAGTGGGTAGTCCGCCCCGAATTATTGAGCGGATACGTTTTTTGGGTAGTATTTTGTAGGGTGCGTCGCTGCCGAAACTTCGCTCTTTCTTTGGGGATTTTTGAGGGCGACGCACCTGACTATTGTGTGGTGCGTCGCTATGAGATTGTCGCTATGAAATTTGTGAATTTGCAACGGCGACGCACCCTACGGCTACTAAAAATCAATAGTCAAAGGCGCTCTCGGAAACGGAATCACATCGCGAATATTCCCCATTCCCGTCATAAACTGCACCAACCGTTCAAACCCCAAACCAAAACCCGCGTGAGGTACAGTACCGTAGCGGCGCAAATCCAAATACCACCACAACTCCTCCTTGTTCATACCCTGCGCTTCCATGCGCCGCTCCAACACATCCAGCCGTTCTTCCCGCTGCGAACCGCCGATAATTTCCCCAAGCTTAGGAGCTAAAATATCCATTGCCCGCACGGTTTTCTCATCGTCATTTAAACGCATATAAAATGCTTTAATTCCGACGGGATAATCGCTGACTATTGTCGGTTTTTTAAACAAATCCTCAGCCAAATAGCGCTCGTGTTCCGACTGCAAATCCAAACCCCAACTTACGGGAAAATCAAACTTTTTGTCTGCTTTTTCCAAAAGGGCGATCGCCTCTGTATAAGTAATCCGCTCGAACTGATTGTTAATGATATTTTCAGCAGTCGCCAAAACAGTCTTGTCAATGCGTTCGTTGAAAAACTCCATATCTTCCGGGCAATGCTCCAAAACGTATTTAAAAATGTACTTTAAAAACGCCTCAGCCAAATCCATATTTCCCTGCAAATCGCAGAAAGCCATCTCCGGTTCAATCATCCAAAACTCAGCCAAATGCCGCGAAGTATTGGAATTTTCAGCGCGGAAAGTCGGGCCGAAAGTGTAAACATTTCCGAAAGCCAGCGCCATAATTTCCGCTTCCAACTGGCCGCTAACTGTCAGATAAGCGCGCTTTCCAAAAAAGTCTTTAGCATAATCAACTTCTTGGGAATCAGTGCGCGGCACGTTCTTTAAATCCAAGTTGGTAACGGCGAACATTTCCCCCGCACCTTCGCAGTCGCTAGCAGCAATAATCGGAGTGTGAACCCACAAAAAGCCGCGTTCTTGAAAAAATTGGTGAACCGCCGCCGAACAAGCATTGCGGACTCGAAAAACAGCACCGTGAGTGTTTGTGCGCGGCCGCAAATGCGCGATCGTCCGCAAAAACTCCAACGAATGGCGCTTCTTTTGCAGCGGATAAGTTTGCGGGTCAGCATCGCCGTAAACTTGTACTTGCGAAGCTTTCAACTCAATCCGCTGTCCCTTCGCCGGAGAAGCTACCAACACTCCTGAAACTTCGACAGATGCACCAGTATTCAGTTGTTTTAGTATATTCTCAAAGTCAGGCAAATCAGCATTGATGACTACTTGCAAATTAGCCATCGCCGAACCATCGTTGACTTCGACAAAGGCAAATTCTTTCAATTCGCGCTTAGTGCGAACCCAGCCTTGAACAGTTACGGTTTCGTCAGGTTCGCCAGCCCGCAAAATTGCTGCAATCCGTTGATTTGTCATAATATCCACTCCCGTTTATTTAATATTTTGCACCACAATTCTCTCTTTTCTCTTCCTCTGCGCCCTCTGCGCCCTCTGCGGTTAAAAAAATCAAAAACTATCCCGCATAGGATTTCAAAATCCAACCGAGCAAAATGCCGAGTCCCCCAAAGCGAACCGCTTGCCAAAAAGGTTGTTTTATGCTTCCCCAAGAAAACAGACTGCTTTCTAAATTTAACTCGATCGTTTCCAATTCTTGCTCAATTTCCCGCAATTCTTGCTTCAGTTGCGGCAGAGGATTTTGGCGCACCGATTCGCGGACATCTTCCCGCCTGTGTCCGAGTTCGACTTGGCGCTGTCGATCGACCTGAATTTGAGTGTAGCGTTCTTTGAGAGCCGCGAGCGATCGCTCCACTGCTGCGATCGCCGCTGCAAACTCGCTTTCATCTTCTCTCGGTGTCTCTGGATTTAACTCGGACGGCTGTTGAGGCATTTGTATCTGCGGATCTGACAATAATTAAAAGAACTGATTTACAATTTAGTGGCGATCGAGTGCAGTATATTCTTAAAATTGAATAACTGTAGCCAAATCAGTATAATTGCGATCTATGCTTGAAACTACACAAACAACCCAAACTGTCAACCTCAACGAGCTTAGCACGGTAGAACTAGCCCAAGCTCTAGCCGCGCGCCTCGCCATCTCCGAAAAAGATTGGCACCGCCTCAAAGCCAACCGTTCCGCCCGGGCCGGAGAGCAAGCCGCCGCTGCTTTGGTCTTTTTGCTCAAAAAACAGCCCGAAGAAGCTCTCCCGCGCTTAAATCAAGCCGCAGGATGGCTGGATCGATCGATCTCTGCTCCTCCCTGTCCCACCCACGGGCAATAATTTTGATTGTGGAAATCTTGAGTCGGGAGTGAAAGATTTGATTCGCGCCAAAAACTTAAACCGTCGCGCTGCGAGCTCGCAACGCGACGGTGAGTAAAAAAGTTGAGATTTTTCTCACTCAAAACAGAGATTTGGTAGTAGTATCAACTATCAATAGACTGAGCTTGCAAATTATCGTTGCCCGATCGAGCCGGGAAACGAAAAATTTGATTCGGTGCGCGAGGTAAAAAAATTGGTCGAATATCAGTTCTAGCGCAAGCGAGGTAGCCGGTAGCGACTCGGAAGTTCTTTGCACAGTCGCAACTCTGTACCTTGAGAATTCCACTCTACCCGATCGAATATTTGGTAAAGAATAAACAGTCCCCTACCGCATTCTTGTTCAACATGGGGGAGTGCAGAGTTATCTGCAACATCCTTTGCTAGGAGACTGTCGCAATTATCAGTATCAAGGTTGCAACTGCAAGGGGCCTTAAAGCCAGAACCTTCATCCGATATCACCCACCAATATTGGTTTTGGACGATCGAAAAACGGACTCCAACAGTTTTAGCTGGGTCTAACTTGTTTCCATGCTTAGCAGCATTTACCAAAGCTTCTTGAAGCCCCAACCGCAATTCTGCTTGCCAGCTATCCGGAACCTCTGCTAGGAGCAGATCCAAAACAGGACAAAGGTATAGAGTAGAAGCGAAGCTAATCGTAATCCAATTGCGTCCGACCGGACGGGTTGAAATAGCAATCACTCAGAAAACTCCCTAACTTTCAGGTGGATAAACTTCACACCCTGCATAAGTTGGCTCCCTAGTATTCAAAATGCTAATTAATTGAGCGGCGCAGCTCTACTTCTATCTTAGAGTATTAAAGCAGTTAAGAAAAGCAAACAACGTCACAAAATATTCTGCAATTCTCAGAAACTGCTGGCGGGGAAACTCAGTAATTGTACTTATAAGTTTCACTTGCTGCCAGATTTTGATGCCGGCTTTTCCTAATCCGCAGCGCGGTGCCCCTGCATCTCCAAGCCGTCAACAATTATCCAAAAAATCGATCCCCACCTGGAAAAGATCGGAAATATCTGTAACCAAGTCGATCCCTTGACTTCCCGCCAATGGGGTTCGACCCTCGCTACATCAGCTTTTGGCCGATCGCCCGCTTGCTGCGCTTTGACCCTCGAACAGCAAAATCATCATACCTGCGTATGTTGCCGCCGAGACCCGATCTATGCGCCAAATGCCGGGGGTCACACTGGGGCAACCCTTCCCAAACTCAATATTCGTTACAAAACTTATTGCGGATTAGTTGGGTTCGGGCGATCGCCGCAGCACCCCAAATTCACCTATCCTCTGCGGGCGTTGCTCCGAGGCGATCGCCAAACTTGAGAAATCTGAACGTCGCGATACAATAGTTAAAGTAAATAATTATTTCTTTACATCATGCAAACAACCCCAGCCATCACCGCAGCCCCCATTCCCGGCACTTACTGGCAGTGGCGGGGCCATTCAGCGTACTACGTTCGATCCGGCGATCGGCATCCAGAACAGCCTCCCCTGCTGTTAATTCACGGTTTTGGAGCATCCACAGACCACTGGCGCAAAAATATCAGCGGGCTGAGCAAAGACTTTGAAGTGTGGGCGATCGACCTTTTGGGATTCGGGCGATCGGCAAAACCCGAAATCCAATACAGCGGCGACCTCTGGCGCGACCAACTCCACGACTTCATCACCGAAGTCATCGGCCGGCCCGCCGTACTGGCCGGCAACTCCCTCGGAGGCTACGCCGCCTTGTGCGTAGCAGCCCAGCGCCCCGAATCAGCCGCCGGACTGATCTTAATCAACAGCGCCGGGCCCTTCAGCGAACCGCAGCCCGCACCCGAAGCCCCGCCCCTGCAAAAAGCGGTATCTGCAATAGCCAAAACCTTATTCCAGCAAGATTGGGCGAGTTTTCTGCTGTTCCAGTACGTACGAGGGCGATCGACAATTCGGAAAACCCTGGAAAAAGTTTATCTCGACCAAAGCGCCGTCACAGACCAATTAGTAGAAGAAATTTATCAACCCTCCTGCGATCCCGGTGCCCCCAAAGTATTCGCCTCCGTATTCAGAACACCCCAAGGTGAAAAAATCGACGTATTGTTGAGTCAATTAAATTGCCCGCTGCTAATGCTGTGGGGAGAAGGCGACCCCTGGATGAATTCCGCAGACAGAAGCGCCAAATTTCGCAAATACTATCCGCAGTTGACCGAACACTTTATCAAAGCCGGTCACTGTCCCCACGACGAAGTACCAGAACAGGTAAACGAACTGATTCGCACCTGGATAATTGACAAGGGCATTGTTGACGGTTAACTGTTAACTGCTGACTGTAAACTGTAAACTAATGACTACTGACGACTGACGACTGGGGTGCATCTCTATTTGGCAAGGGCGAAGCATTCCGGCAAACAATTTATTAGTGAGAACTAGAGATTTACTGCCGGAATGCTTCGCCCCTACGAATATATTTGCAAGAATCAGATGCACCCGACGACTGACTAATGACTGATGACTTAATTTAACTTTCTGGTTAATCTCAACTCAAACATTCTGAGGAGACGGAAACCATGACCGGCAAAAAAACTCGCCGCAATTTTATATTGAGCAGTATAGCTGTTGCCAGCGGCATTGCAGGCGCTAACGCGATCGACCGGCACGATGGCGAAATCGCAGCCGCACCCAACAACCGGACGGCTGCTACAGTAAAAATGCCAGAACGACTGTTAGGCAAAACCGGCGTGAAAGTGCCGATTTTTGGTTTGGGGGGGGCCGGACAGACACCGCTGTCGCAGCAGGGAAGAGAAGCAGAAGCGGCGGCGCAAATCGAACGCGCGATCGAACTAGGCATTCGCTATTTTGACACGGCCGCCGACTACGGGCCCAGCGAAGCAAACTTAGGCAAAGTTTTGCCAAAATATCGATCGCGCCTGTTCTTGGCCACAAAAACCGCCGCCAGAGACAGAGACGGCGCGTGGAGAGATTTAGAACGATCGCTCAAAAGACTGAAAACCGACCGGCTCGATTTGTGGCAGTTACACCACGTCTCATTCAAAGCAGAATTAGACCAAATTTTCAGCGCCAAAGGAGCAATAAAGGCGATCGAAGAAGCCAAACAGCAAAAAATAATTCGTTTTTCCGGCATCACCGGACACCACGAACCAGCTATTATTGCTGCTGGCTTGCAGCGCTATCCTTTTGACACAACATTAATCTCCCTCAACGCTGCCGAAAAACACCACCCGCGATCGTTTGTTACCGCGGCTTTACCCGTCGCCAAAGCCAAAAACACCGGCGTCATCGCCATGAAAGTACCGGCTTACGGCAAACTATTTCAGAACGGTGTTTTAGATGGAATGCACCAAGCAATGGGCTACACGCTTTCGCTTCCCGGCGTGCACTGCTGCGTCATCGCCGCCGACAATCTCAAACAATTAGAAGAAAACTTCAAAGCCGCCCGATCGTTCAAACCGCTGAGCCAGGCACAAATGGCAGCAATTGAGAAGCGAACTGCTGCTGCTTGGCAAGAAAATACATTTTTCCGACAGTGGACTTAGCGGCCAACTTCCAAAGGTCGTAGCTTGCGGGGCGGAACGCCATCGGCCTTGCGAAGCCCTCAAAACTCATCAAATCAAAAAACCAGGCGACACGATTCCGTCACCTGGTTTTTTAGCATAAAAAATGCACTTTGTCAACAGCAAAAAGCTACTTTTTTTTCTGTTTGGCCCGATCTAACCGCCTGCGATCGCGCCACTCAACCGCCGTCAAATATGCTACCCCGCCAGTCACGGTTATCAGCAGTACAAAGGCCACTAAAACGAGAATATTAGCAATCGAAAATTCCACAACCCCTCTTCCTCTGATTTTACATCTTCTACTTTCGATTTTAGATTAAAAATGTTATACCAATTTTTTATGAGGCCCCGTAGAATCCGATCCCCCCTAGCCCCCCT
>JAUBOG010000265.1:0-9192 GCA_036700105.1 Microcoleus occultus BM001215583 | reverse complement strand
CCACGCCGCTCTTCCGATCTGGGGGGGGATAAGAATACTGTTGCATTATTTTTTGGAATTGGTATTAATTATATATGAACAGGCAAGATGCCTGTTCCACAACTTAATTATATATGAACAGGCAAGATGCTTGTTCCACAACTTAATTATATAAGTTATTAGTTATAACGGAGCGATAACGGCTAAAGCTTGGGGAATTACTCGAAATTTTGCAGGCGTGTGAGTTGTGATTTCACCGTCGGTATTGATCGGACGGCGTTTGCTAGTATTAACCTCAAATTCTTGAGCGTGCAAGGCGCGAACGTTAGGCCAATCGGTATGATTTCCTTGCTTTATAGCTGGAAGAAAAGTAAGGATTTCCCACCAGTTTTTTGTTTCCAAACTGTACAAATCCAGTCGCTTGTCGTCGATTGTGGCATCCTCGGCTACTGTCATGCCACCGCCGTAATAGCGACCGTTGCCAATGGCAATTTGAAGAGTTTTAACATAAAAAGATTGGTTGTTTACCTTAATTTCTGCTCGGAACGGTCGCGCTGACAAAAGTGTCTGCAAAGCTGTAAAAGCATAAGCAAAAACTCCCCAGCGCTGCTTTGCGTCTTTAGTCAGCCGCTGGGTAATTTGCACGCTCAATCCCAAACTCGCTACATTAAAAAAATGCTGCCCGTTTACCCAACCCAAGTCTATGAGCCGAACTTTACCGCTGGCAATTACTTGACAAGCTGCGGATAAATCGGTAGGAATTCCGAGAGTGCGGGCGAGGTCGTTAGCTGTTCCCATCGGTAAAATACCCAAGGGTAATTTGGTGTCTGTCAAACCTTCTATGGCGCTGTTGAGAGTGCCGTCGCCGCCGCCGATTATTACTATTTCGACTTGATTTTTGTAGCGCCGAATTGTGTCGGAAAGTTCGCGGGCGCGGTCTGTAGATTCTACAATTAACTCAAAATCTAGTGCTTGCAATTTTACAGTGGCTTGAGATAAGAGCTGTTGCCCTTTTCGGGAGTGCTGGTTGACTAAAAGTAGAGCTTTCTTCATTTGTTAATTTTTTATGGGAATATTGAGTGTTTTTAATTACCAAAAGTATAGCTTGATTGCTTAACTGCATGAAATTAATGCTTTATTTCCATTTTACCGCTGATGATGGATTGACAAAAGTGTAAAAAAATGGATAATTGTAGCAAAAGATTGCTAAAAAATACGTCCGGCTCTGGGGTAGCAGCAAACAATCTCGCTTCTTTTCAAAAGCTAAATTAAAATTATGTCTAATATTTTAGAACAAGCGCGAGCCGCTGCCGATCGCCAAAACTGGCCTCTTTTAGTCGAATGCTTGCAGCAAGTGACTGCAAACGGCAGCCAGCCTCCGGAAAAGCACATTTTAGAGCAGGCTGTCAGTTTAGCAATACAAGCCTTAGAATGGGGCGATTTTCAAGACCGCTGGGAAATTGCTAAAGTATTCCCCAATCTCGGAAATGGCGCGATCGCACCTTTAATTGCGCTGCTCGAAGACGAAGACGCAGACAGCGAACCCAGGTGGTTCGCCGCCCGCATTCTCGGAAAGTTTGATGCCCCGGAAGTGATTCAAGCTTTAGTAAAATTGGTCAAAAATTCCGACGAAGAATTGAGCCAAATCGCCGCCGAAACCCTAGGAAATTTCGGCACGAGTGCGATAGAATCCCTAGCAAATCTCCTACTGCAAGAAGACTCGCGACAGTTTGCGACAGCAGCGCTCGCGCAAATTCGGCGCACCGAAATTATTGCACCGCTGTTGAGTGTAGTCGGAGATTCTAAAGTTGGGGTGCGGGTTGCTGCGATCGAGGCTTTGAGCAGTTTTCACGACTCCCGCATCCCGCCGGTACTGGTAGCGGCGCTCAAAGATCCGGCGACAGCAGTCAGAAAAGAAGCGGTGCGAGCTCTCGGAGTGCGCGCCTATTTAGACGCAGAATTAGATTTAGTTAACTTGCTAAAACCTTTGCTTTGGGACATCCGTTTAGAAGTTTGCCAGTCTGCGGCGATCGCTCTGGGGCGGCTGAAAACCGATGCTGCGGCGTACAGTTTATTTGAATTGCTGCTGCATCCGGCAACTCCGGTTGAATTGCAAATCGAAACTGTGCGCGCCCTAAGCTGGAGCGAAACCGCAGTCGCTTTAGAGTATTTGCAGCAAACCTTAATTGCCGAACTTAATAACACAAACTCTCCTGTTTGTCAAGAGATTGTCACTGTTTTAGGGAGAGTAGAAAAGCCGGAATTAAGAGCAAAAGCTGCTGAAATTGCGATCGATTTGCTCGCAAGCAATCATCCGGTCGTGGAGTTTGCGGGAATCAAACAATCTTTAGCTTTAGGGTTAGGAAAGTTAGGAGATATGAGGGGGCTAGATGCTCTGATTTCAATGTTGGGCGACGCAGACAACAGCGTCAGGCTGCACAGTTTATCAGCCCTCAAACAGCTAGGCGCTGGGGAAGTCCGTCAGCAATTAGAAAGTTTAGCGAAGCAAGAGAGTCTCGAACCGAGATTGAAAGAGGGAATTGCGATCGCCCTGCAAGAATGGCAGGAAAATTAAGACGGTTTGTAGTGAGGACTTTAGTCCTCAGATTATCAGGACTAAAGTCCTCACTACAAACTGAAAATTTAAAACTCAAAACTTTACCTCTGCTAAATTGGCAACCGCACTCCAAAAGTCGAGCCTAGTCCTTCGCCGGGACTTTCGGCCCAGACAGTGCCGCCGTGGAGTTCCACGAGATGGCGGACGATCGCCAATCCCAGTCCCAAGCCGCCGTAATTGCGCGTAGAAGTGCTGTCAGCTTGGCGGAAGCGATCGAACACAAACGGCAAAAACTCCTTGCTGATGCCAATTCCCGTATCGCTGACGGCGATCGCCACAGAGTGAACCCCAGAGCGGGGAGACAGCAGGGCGGTACCAGCTTGCACGGGTTCCCCCTCCTCCCAGAGCCGGATTTCGACGCGACCTCCGGGCGGCGTAAACTTAATCGCATTCGAGAGCAAATTCCACACCACCTGCTGCAAACGAGTAGCATCGCCCCTCACGACACCCACGCCTTCGCCGTAAAAAGTCGCCAATTCAACTCCGCGAGCTTCAGCATCAGGGCCGAGCGCCTTCACAGCCGTTTCTGCAGTCCGCACCAAATTCACCGGGGACAGCTTCAAACAAACTTTGCCGCTGACAATCCGGGAAACGTCCAGCAAATCCTCAATCATCTGAGTCTGCAACCGGGCGTTTCGCTCGATCGTCTCCAAAGCCACAGCCGTTTTTTCGGCACTCAACTTGCGCTGGCGCAGTATCTGGGCCCAGCCCAAAATCGCGTTCAAAGGCGTCCGCAACTCGTGAGAAAGCGTTGCCAAAAACTCGTCTTTAATCCGGTTGGCTTCCGCCGCTTCCCGGTAAAGCCGCGCATTGTCGATCGCCACCGCCGCATCCCGGGCCAAATCCGAGAGCAAAACCAAATCGCCCTCGCCGCAGCGGCGGCCGGACTCCCCGCACAGCAGCGAAATCACTCCCAGCGTCCGCCCGCGAGCGATCAGCGGCACGCAGATTGCCGACAGCGGGGTGTGGGAGCGCAGGACTTTCAGCAGTTCCGCGTCCGACACCACCGCCTCTATCGCCCAGTCGGGAATTTCTGGGTAAAGCTTCGACTCCCCAGTCCGCAGCACCTTTGCTACTCCGTGGCGTCCTTGGGGGTCTACGGGCAAGCGCTGGTCGATTTGCCACAGCAGAGCGACTTTGCTCGGATCGGAGTGGGCAACTGCGTGCAAGCGGATCGAACCGTCCGGCTCGATTAAATGCACGCAGCACCAATCCCCCAGCCCCGGCACTGCTAAATCTGTTAAACCTTGCAGCGCCTCCTGGTAATTCAGGGAAGCCGACGACAGCAAAGCCAAAGCTCGCGCGCGGAAATCGGCTGTTTGGGTCGCTCGCTGGCGATCGTCAATATCCGTACAAGTCCCGAACCACTTGATAATTTTCCCCTCAGCATCCCGCACGGGCAATGCCCGACCCAGATGCCAGCGGTAAGCCCCGTCCGATGCCCGTTTAAAGCGGTATTCCACCTCGTAAGTCTCCCCCGTCTGCACCGAGGTTTTCCAGCGTTCTAGGCTGTTTTCCACGTCATCTGGATGCAGAACTGGCTCCCACCCCCAGCCTTGAGTTTCCGCAAGCGTCAAGCCAGTATATTCAAACCAGCGCTGGTTGTAGTAGTCAACCCAGCCGTCGGGCAAAGCAGTCCAAACTATCTGCGGGATGGCTTCAGCGAGGACGCGGTAAAGGTGTTCGCTGGCTTCGGCTTCGCGGCGGGCGGCCTGTTCCCGCTCCAATGCTAGATTCCGCTGTGCTTCGGCTTCTTTGCGATCGCTGATGTCGCTAATTGCGCCGATCCATTTCCAGGGATTGCCTTGAGAGTCAAGCACTGCTTTGCCCCGATCGATCCAGTGGAGCCAGCGGCCGCGCTGGCACTGCACGCGGTATTCCTGAAAAAATGGGGTTGCAGAACTGTCTGGCGCGCTCAAATACCGATCGGCGGCTGCCTGGACTCGATCGCGGTCGATCGGGTGCAAGATACTGTTCCAAGCTGCTCTCGTCCTCGGAAATCCGCCTTTTTCGTACTCCAAATGTTCGTCTACATGACCGAACCACAGCACGATGCCGGTCTCGATATCCCATTCGTAAATCAAATCGCTGGCACTTTCGGCAGCAATCCGAAACCGTTCCTCAGACTGCCGCAGCACTTCCATAAACTTAAAGCGTTCCGTCACGTCCAAAACCAGAGACAGCACCGATATCAACTGTCCCGAATCGCTGTAAAAAGCCGAATTGTACCACTCGCAGTGCAGCAGCGAACCGTACTTGTCGTAATTGCTGTTGCGAACTACATTGCACCGAACCTCTTGGTTTTTTAAACTATAAATTGCCGATCGTACATTTTCAGCATCGCCCTCATCGATAAATTTCCATTCGCTAAAATGCTTGCCTAAAACTTCTGCTGCCTTCCACCCAAAAATCTTCTCGGCCGCCGGCGACCACCCGCCGACCCGAAATTTATCATCCCACTCAATCACCGCTAGAGGCGTATTTTCAAAATGAGAAGTGAGTTTTTGCAGCGCGTCGCGCAGGGATGCTTCTACTTGTTTGCGCCCGGTAATATCGCTGAAAGAAATAGCAATCCCGTCGCCCAATTTAACCGTCATAATCCGAAACCAGCCGGCAATGCCTTCGCTGTTGTAAGAAATCTCGGTATCGAGGGGAATTCCCGTTTCTACAACTTGCACGTAACGGTCGAACAAACTGTTATCTTTATGGCCCGGCAGCACTTGCAGCAATCGCTTGCCGGTTAATTCGCCCGGGGTGCTTTGCTGAATTTTTGCCGCTGCGGGATTGACGTATTCCCATTCAAAATCCACAATTTTGCAGCCGTCGCGAATGGTGCGGAACACGTTAAATCCGTCTAGGGATAATTCCTGAAAAACGCGGAAGCGTTCTTGGCTTTCTTGCAGTTTGCCTACAGTGTCAAACAGCACTTCCTCGACTCGCTCGCGCTGCGCTATTTCTGCCAGCAATTGCCGGTTAATTTGCTGGAGTTCGGTTATTGGAGAGGCGGCGGCACGAGTAGTTGTAGAGTTTGTTTGCGGTCGATCGGTCTTTTCAGTTTCGGGCGCCGTATTTGCAGCAGGTGAGGCCGCCGCCAAAGCCAACAGTTGAGGAAGCGATTGCTTCAGTTCCGCTGCCGCCCGCACAGAGAGGACAGCAGTAACGGCCGCGATCGAACTTGACAGCCATTCGCCCGGATGCGCCAGCATCCAAACCTGCATCAGGTGAGTTGTGCCGGCGCAGAAAAACCAGGCTCCCAATAACAGAAACCCTTTGCTCGCAGGCACGTTTCGCTGCCTATTCCGCGCAAAGTAGTATGTCAGCATCGCTGGAATTGAGTAACAAGCCAAGGCAATTAACAAATCGCTGACTGCGTGCAGTTCTATTAACTGCGGTTGCCACTGACAGCATCCACCTTGCGGAATAGAATTGTGGTTAAATGACATAATCTTCCGAAATTCATGTAACGTACCAAAAATCAATACTTTCAGCCATTCTATCCCTTGCGGTCGATCGTACTTGCACTTTTGTTGCTGGGGGGTTAATTCCTAGTTTATACAGAAACCAACAGAAAATGACAGTGACTTGAGTCCGGGGATAAAAGTTTACCTCTGTTTAAAACCAGCCTGGAATATTCGTACATTTATTGACAGGTTTAGGCAGTCTAAGATACTATAAAACCCGAGGAGGTACGAAATTAAATTGTATTTTTTGAATTCAAAACTTAGCAAAAAAAAAACCGATCTAACGCAATTCATGAAGCAATTACAACTGTGCAATTCCTTCAAATATTTTAGCTGCAAGCTGGTAAATATCTCTAAATGTATGTTTATTAAATCGGTTTTTCAAGCAGTTTGCAGGTGCAAAAATCCATTCAATATTGGATAATCGAACTCTAATTTTACGCTCGTAAATTCGATTCGAGCAAGTTGATTTTTAGAGCCAAGCGTCCCCCAGTCTCGCCCCGGAATCAAAACTAATCTGAACCTGTATCAAAATCTACTAAATTCTTGTACTAAATCGGTTAATCTCTCTGATGATCGTCGAGGAAAATATCTGAAACCATCTCCCATTAAACATCCATGCGCTTAGAGCAGCTTCAAGCATTTCTTTCCGTTGCCCAAACCGGTAGCTTTCAGCAAGCAGCCCGGAAATGCGGCGTTACCCAATCGACGATCAGCCGTCAAGTGCAGGGACTCGAAGCGGAAGTGGGTTTATCGCTGTTTCACCGCAGCGCCCACGCGAAGCTGACTGTGGGAGGGGAACGCCTGCTACCTCACGCTCGCAAAATCTGTCAGACTTGGCAAAATGCTGCTGAAGAATTGGGAGACTTGCTGGCGGGAAAGCAGCCGGAACTTTGCGTGGCGGCGATTCACTCGGTTTGTGCTGCTTATTTGCCACCTGTGCTGCAAAAGTTTTGCCACAACTATCCTAACGTGCAGTTGCGGGTGACTTCCTTGGGCAGCGATCGAGCTCTGAAAGTTCTCAAAGACGGTTTGGTAGATATCGCGGTGGTGATGAACAACCGCTATTTTACTCAAGCCCCGGAAATGTTGGTTCAGGTGCTTTACAATGAGCCGATCGAGGTGTTGATGGCGGCGGGTCATCCCCTGGCCCAGTACGATCGAGTACCTTGGCCGGAATTGATTTGTTACCCGCAAGTGGTGTTTAAGGACGGGTACGGAATGCAGCGGATGGTGCAAGAGCAATTTGGACGTATCGGTGCTAAACTTCATGCTGTTTTGGAACTCAACACTCTCGATGCTTTTCGGGGTGTGGTGCGGCAGGGAGAATTGATTGCTTTGCTGCCGCATTCGGCTTTACTTGAGGCTGTGGGCGATCGCACTTTAGCAATTCGGTCGATCGCCAGCGAGAGTGCAAATTCCAAGGTTTCGGCCATCGGTCAATCGGCGATCGATCCGACTTGGACTCGCGAAGTTGTGATGGTGACAACTCACGATCGAATGCAAATTCCGCCGATCGCCCATTTCTGCCAATTAGTACGCGAATTTGTGCCGCCATTTGATTTAATCAAGCTCGGAAAATCAGGGAATTAATTCGCCAGTTATCATGTTTTTTAGTTGACTGTTAACTGTTGACTGTTGTCTGTTAACTGTTCTCTTTCTAATCACAAATAAAAAATCACAAATCACAAATAACAAATTCCCAATTCCCAATTCCCCATTCCCCATTCCCCATTCCCCATTCCCCATTCCCAACTACAAAAATTATGAGTGACGCATTTAGAGAATTGCTGCGAAAAATTGGCAGCGGAGTACACACGGGAGAAAACTTAACTCGCTCCGAAGCAGCAGCAGCCACGCGGATGATGCTGCTGCAAGAAGCAACAGCAGCTCAAATCGGAGCTTTTATGATTTCCCACCGCATCAAACGGCCCACCGGCGAAGAATTAGCCGGAATGCTCGATGCTTATGAAGAATTGGGGCCTCTTCTTGCTCCGCCAAACCGAGAACAAGGGTTTGCAGTCTCTACCGCTGCGGTGTTTGGAGTTGCCTACGACGGGCGATCGCGCACAGCTCCAATCAGCCCGATCGCCGCCCTAATTTTAGCCGCTAGGGGCGTCCCGGCCGTCATGCACGGGGGCGATATCATGCCAACGAAAGAAGGCATTCCCCTGATAGAAATTTGGCGCGGTTTGGGAGTTGACTGGAGAAAACTCAGTTTAGAAAAAGTCCAGCAAGTTTTTGACAGTACGGGTTTGGGCTTTGTTTACCTTCCCAAGCATTTTCCTCAAGCCGCCGCTTTAGTCCCCTACCGCCGCGAAATCGGCAAACGCCCGCCTTTTGCGACAATGGAGTTGATGTGGTGTCCCTGTGCAGGCGACGTTAACGTCATCTCCGGCTACGTCCACCCACCGACAGAAGGTATGTTTCAAAAAGCCTTTGAGCTGCGGGGAGTCAAAAATTATACCACAGTCAAAGGATTGGAGGGAAGCTGCGATTTGCCGCGCGATCGGACTGCGATTATCGGCATTTCTAGACCGGATGTTGAGTTCGAGCGAGTGCTTTTGGCCCACGGAGATTACGGTTTTAGCAACACAAATCCAGCCTTTGAATCAGCATCTGAGTTATTCAAACAAATGCAGGAAGTTTTGCTGGGAAAACCGTCAGAATTAATGCAGTCAGCTATCTGGAACGGCGGATTTTATCTGTGGCGCAGCGGAGTTTGTTCCGATATAAACTCGGGTTTGATTGAAGCGGAAACTTTATTAAGCAGCGGTCAAGTTGTAGAAAAACTTGAGAAGGTTAGCAATGCCGTTAGTGCTTTGAGTTGAGCGCGATCGAGTTTGGTGCGCACTGCGCACCCTACATTGAGCAAGTTTTGTACGCAATCCGCACCAAATATTGAGAAATTTTTCTTCCTTCTTCCCGACACTTGTACGCTCGCGAAGCGTCGCCCGCTCGCGAAGCCGAAGGGTCGAAGTATCCGTTACATCCGTTACATCCGTTACTGAACTGGGAGCGTGTCACTTGTGCGACGAGTAAAAATACTTAAACCGCTTTTCGGGATTTACCAATTAAGCCGTTTAAGTAAGCACATCGATGAGCTAATACCAGCCCAAAATCTTCTGATTTCCA
>JAUBOG010000264.1:0-9246 GCA_036700105.1 Microcoleus occultus BM001215583 | reverse complement strand
AGGGGGATTTAGGGGGATCGAGATATGTGCAACGACCCATTAAATTGGTATTAGCTGCTTTTGTATTTTAATCGAATTTTAGATTTGTGCATTTGGGTGGCGATCGCACTTTTGTTCACTTGACAATGTGTTTTAGATGAGTTTGGCTCAAGGGAATCTCAATAATTAACTTTGTTCCCTCTCCGGGAGCTGAAATGCAGCTCAATTTGCCGCCGTGTTGTTCCACCGCAATTTCGTGGCAGATTGCCAAACCTATCCCCGCACCTTTCCCTACTGGTTTTGTGGTAAAAAACGGCTCAAATATTTTCTGGCGGACTGTTTCTGTCATCCCCCAACCGTTGTCCTCGATCCGAACTGCTACGGCTTTTTCTCCAGGACAAACTTCAGTCACGATCCGAATTTGTCCCGAATTGACTGGCTCTGCTTCGCACCCGCACGGCGGCGATAAATTTTTGTTTGCAAAGGCATCTTCTAGAGCATCAATTGCATTTGTCAGTACATTCATAAATACTTGGTTGATCTGAACTGCGTAACACTCAACCAAAGGCAGACAGCCATATTCTTTGATCAGATGAATTGCGGGGCGATCGGGCTTCGGTTTGAGTCGGTTGCTCAAAATCAGCAAAGCGCTGTCTAATCCGTCGTGAATGTCCACTGGTTTAATCTGTGCTTCGTCAAGTCTAGAGAAGTTTCGCAGCGACTGAACAATCTCGCGGATGCGGTTAGCTCCTACTTTCATTGAACCCAGCAACTTCGGTAAGTCTTCAACTATAAACTCTAATTCTGCTATTTCTATTTCTGCTTGAATTTCTGGCGAAGGCGACGGATAGTGCTGCTCGTAAAGCTGCAATAAATCGATCAGTTTTTGGCTGTATTCGTTGGCATAACTGAGATTTCCGTAAATGAAGTTAATCGGGTTAGTCACTTCATAAGCTACCGCCGCCACCAACTGTCCCAAACTTGACATTCTTTCGCTTTGGACCAATTGAGTTTGGGTGCGCTGAAGCTCGTACATCGCTGTTTTTAAATGAGCCGTTTTTTCGCGTTCTCTGGCGACTGATGCTTCTAGGGCCGTATTTAATTTTTCGAGTTTGTCGGCTTGGCGCAGCACTATATTAATCATTGCTTTTTTCAGTTCCAATGCAGCGTCTATTTCGCATTGTTTCCAAGGGAGCGATTTGCACCTCACGTTTTCTTTCCACAGCTCAAAGGATTTGCGAGGAGACAGTCTCGGGCTGCCATCTTCATCTATTTGAATGTGTTTGTTGGGGTTCCCTGCCCAATTTACGGTTTTAATTACTTCCGGGCGAAACCACAAAACGTATATTTTTTGAGTTGGCGATATTGCTATTGCCAAACAACCGCTGGCCGTGTCTTTAAATTCCTCAGCTTCTGGATAGCATTTCGTCAAGGAATCTGTATAAAATATTTCTTTTTTTAGGTGATTTTCCACCCACTTAGTTAAGTATTTGAGGGATTCTCCCCGAGGTGTTTGCCCGACTCGATAGCAATTGTCTCCAAATACTATTGCTGCGCCCTGGGCGTTGACTGCTTCCAGCAAATTATGCTGGCATTTAACTAACACTTCCGACAAGTTTTCGGAGGTGGATATGTCTTCAAAAATTTTGGTTTGAATAGATTTTAAGTGTAGTTTGTAGTCGTAGTCTTCGTTTCCTTCTTTTGATTGCAGTTCTAAGGACATTACTTGCCCGATAAATTCGCAGGCTGCGCGCAATTCATAGTTGAGGTATTTTGGTGTATAGTGGTGGCAAGCAATCAATCCCCACAGTTTTTTATCTTTGATTAACGAGATTGACATTGAAGCTGTAACGCCCATGTTTTGCAGGTATTCTATGTGAATGGGAGAAACGCTTCTCAACACGCTGAAACTGAGGTCTACGGGTTCATTTGCAACAAAATTGTTTCGCGAAACGAGGGGGACTGGTTGATAATTAATATCTGGTATTAACCTCAGCCAATTTAACGAATACAGTTTTCTGGCTTGTTTGGGAATATCTGAGCTGGGGTAGTTTAATCCTAAGAAAGGACTCAAATTTTCTGTTTTGTCTTCAGCGATTACAGCGCCGTTGCCTTCGGGGTCGAATTGATAGACCATCACCCGATCGAATCCCGAAATTTTCCTGACTTCTTCTACAGTCAGTTGACATAATTCCTTGAGATTTTGGGCGCTTTGAATTTGGCTGACAGTGGCTCTCACTGAGTGATAAAAGCTAAAAACGGAAAGGTTTTCTGTGGTGGTTGCTAGTTCTAATTCGACGATCAAAACTCCTTCTCCTCGGTGGAGGATGCAGTCAAATTCTAAAGAGTTGCCTGCTTTTTCGACAGACAGTTTAATGGGATTGACAGTTTTTAAGTTTTCCTTCTGCAAACAAATCTTGAGTTTTTCTAGCTGAACTCGATCGAATAACAAGCTTAAATTTTGACCGATCGCACTTGCGGGAGCGACTCCTAACAAATCTTGCGTATTTTCACTGACTTGCAGTATTTCTAGTTGAGGTTCTCGTACCACAAGCAGCACCCCGTGCGGCTGAATGTGACCCGATATGTGAATGGGTTCTCTATCGCAGTTTGTCAAGTCAACTTCTTCTAGTGCTGGGATTGTAATTTGTCGATCCATTTTCTCTGTTTTCCGCTGTAAAATTTCTGTTTGGGTTCTATGGATTTTAGATTTGAGCTCGAATTGGCTTTTCAATAATCTCATATTATTCGATCGCCGGGCGGCTCGCTTCCTCGAACGACGCTGACAATCAATCATCCGAAAATCAGCCAGCCGTCAAAAATGATTTAGTGGAAAATCAGACTGCCCTGGTGTTGCTGCTGGGCTGACGCCAGCCTTTTAGATATTTCTGCGGACTGGGCTCTTCTATTGCGATCCATACCCCATGTTAATTATTGCAGCAATTGTTACCATTGTTCAAGTGGTTTCAATAAGTTTCCCTCAAATTAATGTTTGCGGTAAAATTTCTCAAGCAGGAAAAGGCGAGAGAAATGCGTCTTCAGAGCGGCCTGCCGACGAAAAGATTAAGTTAAAGTAAGGGTGACAAGATTTCAAACTCAAGTCGCGTTAAACTCTTTAAGTATATCCAACAGGCCCGACAATTAGACTGATGCTCGACTTCAATACAGTTACTGAGTTTTCTCATACCTACTGCATAGGTATCTGTGCATTTTTAGTTCCGGCAAACTTGCTGACTACTTTGCAGACAGCGATTTTGACAGGACTAAACCGACCTCGAATGCAAGTTTGGGCGTCTGCGGTTGTGGCCGGCATTTGGGCTGCAGCAATGATATTTCACGTTTTTACCTGGTTCGCGATCGGGGTAGTAATGCCTCCGACATACATCTTGCTAGCGATGGGAATCACTTGTCTGGCCATCAACATCTGGGCCGCAGGACATCCGGCGACCATGCTGCAATTAATTCGAGTTGGAGTATCAGCTTTTAGGGGAGGTTTTAGAAGGAAGAAGGAAGAAGTTCGGCAACGGATTGTGTAACGGATGTAACGGATGTAATATATCTAACGGAGATCGGGAAGAAGGTGTTAGTTATCTAGCAGAACACTTGGCATCGGGTAACGTGAAAGATGTCAGGGAGAATATCGGTTTTAGAAGAATGTTTTCCCTGGTTCCAAATATTGATTCGCAGTCCTGATTTTACAATCCTGATTCCGGTTCGCGATCGCGGCAATCATCTGCTTCCGGGCCCCGGGGATGGATCGTGCAGTTGAGCAGGTGGCCCCCGTCGCTTCTGCCGTAATAGTAGCGGCAGCCGTTGCAAATTGCCGGAGGTTCGATCGCGCTTCGGTAAACCGGATAATCCGCAGCCAGCAGCGAAAAGTCGCGCTGCGTCTGAACAGTCCCGATCGTAGCGCCTGAGATTTCGACAGCTTGGCGGATGTTTTCGATCCTGCTGTAAGGCGGCAAGTAAATGTCAATATAAAGGCGAATGCCCTCGCCTTCTTGCTCGTGGCGGGTAATAGTACCTCCGAGCAAACCGACGCGCGACGCAATGGCGGAGGAAAATTCCTCCAGAGAAGTGCAGTAACCGGAAAAAACGTGAATGTGTTCGTCGGTAGTAGCCCTCACAGTCAGGCGAGTGGGAATCAGCACTCTCAGGTAAGCGTCGAGTTCGTCAAAAACCGGTTCGGCGAGAGACAGCATTTGGTTTGCGTCTTCGGCGTTGAGTCCAAAACCCTTAGAAACCTTGTACACCAAGGCTGACAAAATATTAAAAACTTCCGTTAACAGCGATTGCAGCCGGACATCGACGGCGATCGGACATTCTCTGAGCAGCTTAAAATAATCCTCCAAGCGGTGGGCTATGCGCTGAATGCTGCTAAATCCGAGCATAGCCGCTCCCCCTTTAATCGAGTGCGAGGCTCGGATGAGCTGGTGTATCCTTTGGGGAGCTTGCACGGTGAATTGAGGGCCCTGCAAGCCTTGTTGGATGATTTGGACGTGTTCTGTAGCTTCTTCGAGAAAGTAGCCGATGATGCGCTGTAGTTGTTCTGGCAGCATAATTTTATTCTCCGAAAGGCACCCGAGGATCGTTAGTCATTAGTCATCAGTCATTAGTCATTAGTCAGACATTTGATAGTTGGGAACCGATATTTAACTGACGAGTGATTTGGGTTTTCAAGCCCTAATCTGTTCTATCCTGACTCACGGCAACAGTAGTGGCAATATTGAAAACTGTTAACTGCGAACAGTTGACTGCGATTTTTGGGCTCCGACGGTAGCGGTTGCTACCCCCAACAGCAGCAGCGCAGCACCTGCGAGTACCGCCGGCGCGGGCATTTCCCCAAACAGCAAGTAACCTAAAATACTCGCCCCAACCGGTTCAAACAAGATAGCAAGAGTTACTAGAGTTGGGGAAATCTGCACTACAGCCCAGTTTAAAATAGTGTGACCGACTAATTGAGGCAAGGCAGCCGTTAACAGAATATAAAAATATACAATGTGCGGATAGCCAGTATAACTGACGCCGAAGGCGATCGGCAGAGGCAGCAGGACGATCGCAGCAACAGTATAGGCGATCGCAATATAGCCGCCAATTCCCAATCCCCGGCGCTGAGCTTCCCGGCCCAGCAGCAAATACAAGCTGACAGCCCAAGAACCAGCCAGAGCCAGGAAATCGCCCAAAAGTTGACTGCTGCCGGCTGCCGGTGCGCCCGCACTCCCGAGGGCGATCGCCATTCCCCCAGCCAGGGCTGCAGCAATACCGGCGATCGACATTTTGCTGAGTTTTTCGCCGAACCAGAAGCGCGACAACAGCGCTACCCAAACGGGATTAGTCGTGACTAGAGCAGTCGAAGCGGCGATCGAAGTATAAGAAAGTGAGGTAATCCAGAGAGCAAAGTGCAGCGCCAGACACAAACCCGCAGCAGCAGCATAGCGCCGAGCTCCCGGTTGCAGGGAATTCCACTGAATTTTCGGCCAAGCCGGAAGCAAAATTAAAGCAGATAAAGTCAGGCGAGAAGCGGCGAGTACCAAGCTGAAACCGAAGCCGCCCGCGCCTGCTTTCAAGTTAGCCAGCCGAATTAAGATTGAGGAAGTCGAGACGGCTAAAACGCCGACAATTAACACAAGGGCGATCGACCAATTCAGCCGTTGTTTCGGAAGATTCATTTTTTAGGTAATTGGTAATTGGTAATTGGTAATTGGTAAAATTTACAGAGCAATTTTCGCACAAATCCTCAACTCTTTCTCTTCTATTCCCTTCTCCTCTCTTCCTTCGCGTCCTTCGCGTCTTCGCGGTTCGTTAAAAAAGCCCGATCGCCAATCGCAAAAAATTGCCATACTCAAGAAATATTAATGTAGAGCGCGCCTAAAATAACCTTACCTCTGTTATAGTTTCAATACCGCAGCAAACCATTTCCCCACTTACAATTTATAATAATCTATGGCTCCTACAGTTTTGATTACAGGCGCTTCTTGCGGAAGCGGCAAAGCAACAGCACTGTTATTTGCCAGTAAAGGCTACGATGTAGTGATGGTGGCCCGCCAGCCGGAGAGATTGGCAGCAGCAGCCGCTCAAGTGCAGCGCGAAGGCACTTCGGCCGTCGCTATTGCGGGGGATGTTGGCGACATTCAACAAGTGCGCGCGATCGTCCAAAAAGCCCTAGATGCCTGCGGAAACATCGATGTTTTGGTTAACAATGCCGGCATTTGTCTCGCGGGGGCGATCGACCAAACTACCAACGAAGACTGGCAGCAATTAATGAATACCAATTTTTGGGGCTGCGTTAACACAATTCAAGAAATTTTGCCGCATTTTCTCGAACGAAAAACAGGGACAATAGTCAATGTTGGTTCCATTGGCGGCAAAATGCCCTTGCCTCAAATGACTGCTTATTGCGCCAGCAAATATGCAGTAACCGGTTTAACAGAAACTTTGCGATTGGAATTAGCGCCCCAAGGCATTCACGTTTGTGCCGTGCATCCGGGCTTGATTAACAGCGATTTTTTGGAAAGAGCTCAATTTCGCGATCGATCCGAGCCCGCAGTCGAATTGCGCCGCCAACAAATGACCGAAATGCTGAAATCAAACTGGGCAAGTCAGCCCGAAGATATTGCTAAAGCTATCTGGGATGCTGTGAAAAATCAGCGTGCAGAAGTTACAGTCGGCCCTGCTTTTTTGGCATCGGAAGCTTATCGGTTGTTCCCCGGTTTGATGCAGTGGGGAATGCAGCAGAGGTAACTGGTAATGGGGAATTGGTAATTGACTGATAAGGCGATAATAAGTAGTAAGTAGGGTGCGTCAGTTACCGCGATATAAGCCAAAAACCAACAATCTCAAAACTGACGCACTCCTCGAATAAATGGTGCGTCAAAACTATAGCGATCGCAAATGATTTGCAAATCTCTTGCTCCCTCCCCTTAATAAGGGGAGGGCTGGGGTGCTGACAGGTGTAGGTTTTTCCCTAGCAAAACCCAGCAAAACCATAAGCGTGCGACGGTTTTAGGGATTTGACTGAGGAAATCTCAAACTCTTATGGGATAAAGCTTTTACCAAAAAATCTACATCTGTCAGGGGCTGGGGTGGGGTCAAACAATTTACGAATGAAATGCGATCGCTATATACTTTCCGTGCTTTTTCAGAATCTAAAACCTGACGCACCCTACCACTATACTTTTTGTGCAACCAGTCAAAGCAGAGAATTAGCATTGATAAAACGACCGTTTAAATCCGCTGGCGTCACATTCAACACAGTACCCAACAAAGCATTAGTAACACCGAATCTAATATTAGTAGCTTCAACGCGGCCGTTACCATCGGGATCGAGACTGCGCTGCGAAATCCCGCCCTTACCCAACAAACTTGTTCCCCCCGATATAGTTGCAGGATCGATCAGCAGCAATCTCGGATCGTTCAAGCTATAACTTACCTGTTCAAAGGAGATATTATTGCTGGTAAATGGTACGCTAATTCCAATCGAATCGCTAGACTTATCAAAATCCACAATTACCGCGTCAGGAACTTCAATCCCAACTACTCTGATTCCCGCTTGATCGACTCGAAGCACAAACACATCGCTCCCCCCATCTCCTTTGTAAATATCCACATCTCTGTCGCCAATTAAAGTGTCGTTACCGTCACCCCCAACTAACAAATCAACACCTTGTCCGCCGCGCAGCAAATCATTTCCCGCACCGCCATCAAGGAAATCGCTATTTCTATCTCCTGTCAAGAAATCGTCGCCTGTTTCTCCCAATACATCGTCATCATCTTTGCCGCCGTAAACAGAATCATTGCCGGCACCGCCTAACAGACTGTCTTTACCATCGTTACCGAAAATCCGTTCTGCATCTGACGAGCCCCTGACAGTATCATTGCCGCCCAGCATCCAAACTCCCGCAGGAAAACCGGCAAGTTGTCCCGGTGAAAGTGTAATATTTTCAGGAGAATTGTCTCCTACCAAACGGGGGATGCCTGAAAGATTTGGTGTGAGTACCATAGTTGTAAGTTTTGTGCGGTGCGATCGTGGATATCTTGCAATATTCTACAGCTTGCGAGGGTGCGCCAGAACCAAGTTACTTTTTCAGCGGCGCGGTTAATCGCGCTGCACGCCCTGCTAGACAGTTCTATCTTGGCACAAGCCCGATCGCCCGTTAGCGAAGCTTGCAAAACAGGATCGCAGATTAAAATAAAAGTTAAAACTTGAGCCGATGCCAATTATCTTAGTTGAAGACTTGAGCAAAGTTTATCCCATCGCCATTAAAGAACCGGGACTTAAAGGAACAGTGCGCCACTTTTTCAACCGCACATACCGCAATGTGAAAGCAGTTGAGGGCGTTTCTTTCAGCATTGAACCGGGGGAAGTCGTCGGGTTTCTCGGTGCTAACGGCGCGGGCAAAACTACGACGCTAAAAATGCTGACCGGTTTAATTTATCCGTCTGCTGGTACTGTGAGAGTGTGCGATCGTACTCCTTTCCGCCGCGAATCTGATTTTTTGCAAAAAATCACCTTAGTCATGGGACAAAAACAGCAGTTAATCTGGGATTTGCCCGTACTCGACTCTCTGAAAATCAACGCTGCTGTCTACGGCATTCCTGACAAAAATTACCGACAGCGAGTAGGGGAACTAACCGAGATGCTCTCCCTAGAAGGCAAGTTAAATCAGGCGGTACGAAAGCTTTCTTTAGGCGAACGGATGAAAGCTGAATTGATGGCGGCGCTGCTGCACCAACCGCAGGTATTATTCTTAGATGAACCGACCCTAGGTTTGGATATAAACGCACAGTTTAGCGTCAGGCAATTTTTGCGAGAATATAACGAACGCTATCAAGCAACGGTGCTGTTGACGAGCCACTACATGGCTGACATTACTGCTTTGTGCAAGCGGGTTTTGTTAATCCATGAAGGGCAATTAGTTTATGATGGCAGTTTGGACGGATTGCTCGACAGGTTTGCACCTTATCGAGAAGTTCAGGTGAAATTAGCTCATCCGCTGTCCGATGATAGCGCTTTGGCTTACGGCGAGGTAGAATCAATTGAGGGGAATTCAGTACGGTTTTTGGTAAAAAGGGAGGAATTGACGGCGAGCGTCTCGAAGATGTTGGCAGAGTTGGAAGTTGTAGATTTGACTGTTACAGATCCGCCGATTGAAGAGGTAATCGGCCGAGTTTTTCGCACGGGAAAAGTGTAATGTTTTTCTGGTTGTCTGGCTTATATTCAAGCCTCGATCCCCCTAAATCCCCCTTAAGAAGGGGACTTTGACGGCT
>JAUBOG010000263.1:0-9262 GCA_036700105.1 Microcoleus occultus BM001215583 | reverse complement strand
ACATCGTATTCCATGCGGCGGTTGTCAAATGCGGTATTCACAGTAACAGAATTGGTGAACAATTCCGCATTGGGAATTACAATCCGGCGACCATCATAGGTGCGGATTGTTGTAGCGCGAGTTTCAATATTTTCTACCGTTCCCTCAAAATTTTTAAACACAATCTGGTCATCGATTTGGAACGGTTCCGTCAACAGAATTAGGATACCGGCTAAGAAGTTTTGCAAGATATCGCGAAAGGCAAAACCGATCGCCACACCGCTAATTCCCAGCAGTTGCACCAAATCCCCAGCTTTAAATGTGGGAATTAAAATCGAAAGAGCAATAAACAGACCAACTAGGACGATCGTACCCTGCGCCAACCGCCCTAACACCAGCCCCAAATTTCGAGCTTGGCGGTGGTGGCGGGTAAGCCGCCTCACCGATCTCTTAATTACCCGGCCCAAAACGAAAAAGATGGCAAAAACAATTAACGCCAGCACAATATTGGGCAGCAGGATAATAAAGCCGTCGATCGTGCTCTGAATCTTTGCCCAGACTGCGGATATCTCTGCCTTCATCAAGTTTCCTCGCGCATCAGTCGTTCTCGATAGTAGTAAAAATTAGCTTGGTTGAACTCTATCTAAAGACTGCGATCGGTAGGGCGCGAGTCAGATTTTTAGGCGGTTCTCAAAATGCCGGCACTTCCTGAATTTTTAATTTTTAATTCCCAAACGGCGGCAGATCCAGTAACTGATTTTTAGAAGGTGGAAGCTGGGCGGGAGTGCGGCCGGTTTGGGCGGGAGTTTGGCGGATCTCGATCGCAGTTTCGCCGGGATTTCCGGTGGTAACAGGTACGATCTCTAAAGAATAGGCTGTCTCGGTTTTTGGGGGAGCGGGATTTTTTGCTTTGGTGAGCAAGTCAACAGCATCTCCGAGGGCGCTAGTTAAATTTTTGCTGGTTTCGGCGTGGCGGGCTTGTTCTTGTTTGAGGGCTTGAGTGAGCTGTTGAACTTGTTCCAAAGCCCGATCGCGCTCTTCGAGTACCGCAACTAATTTAGCTTGCAATTCGCCAACAGTTTGCAATTGTTCGACTTCTTGCTGGCGGGCGATTCCCGCTTCGCCGTTTTCGGACACATGGGGAGAAAAATTTTGAGATTGCTCGATTTGTGCTGCCAAATTGGCGATGCTTTGCTGAGTTAATTTAGCATCATTCCGCCGCTGCTCGGCTTCGGTATTGTAGAGTTGGCGCCACTGAGCCGCACTTTCACCGGCTTCATCGCGATCGCGCGAAACTTCTGTTAACTGCTGTTGCAGCCGCTTGATTTCATCTAACCACTGTCTGACATCTTGAGCCATAATATTGATTTTAGATTTTAGATTTTAGATTGGTCATTAGTCATTAGTCATTAGTCCTCAGTCATTGGTCATTAGTCATTAGTCATTGGGAATTTGTGAGCTATGAACATTTATTACTGGCTGCGCTACCTGATTTTAGCTTTGTTTCGGGTGCTTTTGAGGCTGTTGAGAGCCGTCAAAAGCAAATTTGGTGCTTTTTGGCTGTTTTGTCGGTGTTTGACCGGGCGCACGCTCAAGGAAGTCTGCCAGAAGGCGGGAGAGCAGCGGTTGCCGGGGCTGTCGGCGGAAATGGCCTACAATTCTATGCTGGCACTGTTTCCGGGGCTGTTGGCTATCTTATCGGCGATCGCCCTATTTGAACCTTTGCAGTCAACACTTTATCAAACCGCCCGTCTTTTGGGCGAAGTTATACCCGATGACGTGCGCAATTTGATTCGGGGCTTAATCAAAGAAATTCTGCTAACTCGCCATAAAGGGCTGTTTTCGGTGAGCTTTCTTGGGGCGATTTGGGCATTTTCTGGAGTAATGAGCGCGGCGATGGCTGCGCTCGATCGCATCCATGACATCCCGAGCGATCGAACTCGATCTTTTGTGAAAGCCAAACTTATTTCTTTGGGACTGAGTATCGGTACAATTGTGCTGTTAATTCTAGCATCGGGAGCTGTATTTCTCAGCGACTTAATCGTGCAAGCTGTAGCCCGCCAGAGTTGCCTGTTGGAGTCGGTAGCTAATTGCGATTTAACAGATGTTCAAAGTTGCGTGTTCCCCGCCGATAGTTGCCCTTTGGAGTCGCAACTGTTAGCTGTTTGGCGGCTGTGGCGCTGGCCTACTTCTTTGGGAATTGTATCAGTTGCTTTTGCCTTTATTTACCGTTACGGGCCGAGCCGCCGCCAAGCAGACATTCCGATTTTTTCGGGAGCTATTTTTGCTGCTATTTTATGGGCGCTGTTTTCGGCTGTGTTTCGGTTTTATGTTTTGCATTTAAGCAATTTCAATTGGACTTACGGAACGATCGGCACTTTTATCGTGTTGCTGCTTTGGCTCTATCTTTCTTGTTTGGCTGTGCTGATCGGGGCTCAGCTAAATGTGACTGTGGGAAAGGCAATGAAACTAAAATAACTGCCAAACAGCGTATCGGGCATTTTTTATGACAACAGTTAACAGTCAAAAAACTATTATTTATTGCCGGAGGCAGGCTCACCTGCGGAGTAAAGTGCTGAGGATACCCGCAACAAAAGAAAGCAAAACAAGTATCCAAATAACCGAACCGGGAATGAATGTCAAGAGGCCAACACCTCTGAGAATCCAAACTAGCAAGGTGATGCTCAAGATACTCAGAAAGATGCGGGTAGATAGTCGCATTTGAAATCTAGGAGAATTAGTCATGTTGAATCTCAAAGTTTTGTCTGGATCGATGATAGCTGTTTTGCTGGCGATCGGCTCTTATCTGGGAGCCATTTCGAGTCCCGCTGCCGCTGGGGCGCGTGTGGGTACAAATGCACTGGGAGAATTCGCAACTGCTGCTCAAAAAACTGCTGCTGCAAGTTTAACAATTGACGATCGCGCAATTGGAGCCGCCAAAGTGGGGATGACTTTCGGACAACTGAAAAAGGCTCTGGGTTCCACGGCGCAGTTTAAGGTAGAGTCTCCTTTTATGGTAGACTTTGATGCTGTGGCCGTCAGTCAGTCGGGAAAAGTACAGTATCGGATTATTTATGCTGCGGGTACAAAGCTGAAAGATGCGGATGCGATCGAACTTTTGATGACTGAGAATTCTAATTATAAAACAGTTCAGGGCGTCGGCCCAGGAATGACTCTGAAACAAGCTGAGGCAATTTACGGCAAAGCTACTTTATCTTACAATGTTGATAATGAAATGAGAGAAAATGTAGTTTTTGCCAAGCAACCCACTAGAAACATTATGTTTGTTCCCAAGGCTGATGGGAAGCAATTTGCGGGAGTTTACGGCGCTGGGAAAGGTGGTTTTTTTCAGACTAACAAGTCTCAAACCAATGCTGTAATTAAGTCGGTGATGGTGCGGAAGTAAGTTAGTTAATACAGCGGGCAATAATCTGCGATTGCGAGTAACCTTTATGTGATTGCTAGCGAAGTGAAGCAATCGCAAATATCTGCGATCGCTTCACTCGTACTTATAGCTTTTGTGCCGCAGCGCGTTTACCATCAGCTTTCCGCCGCCACTTTTCGTCTATTGTTGCTGATTCCTCAAGATCCTGTTTAATTTGCTGTTCGCCGATGATGGCAAGTTCGCGAATTTCCTCTAGGATAGCTTTTTGCTTTTCGGTCATTTCTGCTTGTTTCATTGCAAGTTCTCCAAACGATTTTTTGCACCGATAACTCTCATCTTAGTTTCCAAAACTCGACCTAGCTTTGTTGACAAGTCTTCTCCTGCTTCCTGAATTTCTTCGCCTGTTGTCTGATTTGACTGCGATAGATTTTCAACAATAGTTTGAATCCTGCTGCGTTCGGTGTCGGCATAAAACCTAGCGCTATTCAAAAAAGCTAACATCTGAGTTAGTGCGTCATTATTCGGAAAACGCTGGATGACGGCTCTAGCCAAAACTAATCCTTCTGTTGCTTCTTGCTCAATCTGGTTTAGCTCCTGATTTAATTGCTCAATGAGAGCGTTAATTTCTGAGGGAATCGTCATAATTTACGATTTACCATAAAGTCTAATATTTGTCAAGGTTATAGACGATCGCCCTTAGCAACAAAAAGTGCGATCGCCAAACAGTAACCGCCGCGAAGATTACAATCTATAACGCGCTCGTGAGGGCATTGGAAGGACGATCGCCCAATGCAGCCAAACGATTACTTTCCCCCTTTAAATCGAACACAACCTCAAACTTAACGTGGGGTATAGTTTGCCGCAGAAACTGAAAATGCCCCTCTGCATCAGAACGACTGCGGAAGCGGGCAACAATTATCCATTGATGAGAGGGTAACAAACGGGCGATCGCCCAACAACACAAGCGGTCTTTGTATGTCAACATAGAACTCGTCTCCATTGATATTTTTGGAGCCAGAGCCAGCCCGGAACCTTGGACAGTTTAGGGGCTGGCTTTTGACGTTTTAAGGCCTGAGCCTTATCTACACTAATAGCATAATTTGATGCCATTAACATCAAATGACACAAAAAGATATCAAAGGGTGTTGGAGTGTAAGATTGAAGACAATTGAAGTAAAACCATGCCTGCCAATGCCTTCACGTATGCGAGTCACAGTTACACTGCCAGAAGACGTTCATCAAGCCTTGTCTGAATGGGCAGAAGAAGAAGATAGAACCCTGGCAAACCTGCTCTCTCATGTGGCAGCTAAAGCAGTCAGAGAGCGCCAAGAGCAGAAAAAGGAAGAATCAGAAGGCGATCGCCCTTGAGCGATGGCCACAGCGTAAGATGGACTGTGTTGAGAAGTTTTGCAGTGCAACGAATGGCTTCACGGGGACGAGTTACCGCATACCTGCCAGAAGAGATTCAAAAAGCTCTCGAAGAATGGGCAGAAGAAGACAGCAGATCCGTTAGCAGTTTGGCAACCTACCTGCTAACTAAATCTGTTCGAGAGCGCCAAGAGCAAAAAAAGGATGAATCAAGAAGCGATCGCCCGAGTTGAATTGGCGCGAGACTGAAAGAGTGTTGGAGTGTAAAATTTAAGACAGGCGGTGGCCACAGCCTATATCTTTAACAACCAAGGAGATAACACTGCCAGAAAACTACACAGAAGCAGAACTTTTTAGCAATCCTGAAGGCATTGCCCGAACGCGAGCGAGCGCCTTACAGCAAGCTCTATCACCACCCGCACAATCTAGAGTCACAATGGGTGCTGGGGTTATTGAAGATGCCCAAGAAGACCGCAGAGTAGTGATAGGAACCAGCGAACCCAATGGTTACTTACGCCCTGGAGTAAAGTCTGCACTCCTATTAGGAGAAACCGTTATTCCTGGTTTGGGTCATGCAGAAGCTGACATCGTTTCTTGGGCAGTTAAAAATGATTGTAAAGTAATTGCAGTAGCAGCAGGGCGTCCTATTTGTGAAAACTGCGTCCAAACGATAGAAGGCGTTGGTGGCTTAGTCGCAAGTCCCAAAAAATCTAATCCAAGGAGTTAATTGCAAAATGACAGAAAATCGCTTAGAATTTATTGATGCTGAACAATCGGAAATGCTGAAACAAGCAACTATTGTCGAACAGCGAAATGCAGCTAAAGTCGCTTGTAAGTTCGCAATTGAACGCACTAGCTTGAGTCACCCAATTCTAGACGAAGGATTACAATCACTGGAAAAAGATCGATACGGTGATTTTTCAATTCAAAACAAACTTCAATCGTTGGTCGATCGACTCGATGAGATTCAGTGGGAATTGCAAGAAAAAATGGGAGAAGGCAGTATAGAATTATCAGATTATTTAGCTGCCTTTCACACAGCGCGCGCCGTTAATTCACTCTATTTTGCCCTCAATGCAGATCCTTTTGTAGCAGCATCCGAAGCTATTTATGAAGCTCATGCAGCTACAGATGAGTTAGTTACTTTGAAACAAAAGATTTTAGAAGTTTTTCAAGCACCTACCGTGATTTAGAGCAAAAAAGTGCGTGAAGCGCAGCTATCCCGTAGGGAATCGCCCTTAAGCCCATCCCATCCATTGTGGCGCGGGCGTCTCGCCCGCGATTCATCTGCGGTTAAAAAAAGAAATATCGCCCCTCAAAAAAATAAGGTGCGCAGCGCGCACCCTACAAAGATTATTTAGCAGTTACCAACTGCGCCGGCAGCCGTTTAAAAGCCAACCTTTCATTCTCAATATCCACAAAAATCGTATCCCCATCCACAAAATCTCCCCGCAAAATACCCTTCGCCATTTGCGTTTCCAACTCCCGCTGAATTCCCCGCTTCAAAGGCCGCGCACCGTACACCGGGTCGTACCCTATTTCTGCCAAGAAATCAAGAGCAGATTCCGACAATTTCAGAGACATTTTGCGTTCCGCTAACCGTTTTTCCAACCGCTGCACTTGCAGCAGCACAATCTGCCGCAATTCGCGCTTAGTCAAACTGTGGAAAATAATCATTTCATCGATCCGGTTCAAGAATTCCGGGCGGAAAGTTCCCCGCATCGCCTCCATCACCCGACTCCGCATCTGTTCGTTATCTCCCGCCACATCTAAAATGTATTGAGAGCCGACATTCGATGTCATAATAATCACAGAATTCTTAAAGTCAACTGTGTGACCTTGAGCGTCGGTAACGCGGCCGTCGTCGAGAATTTGCAGCATGATATTGAAGACATCCGGGTGCGCTTTCTCGATTTCATCGAATAGAATCACCGAGTAAGGACGGCGGCGCACGGCCTCAGTTAATTGTCCGCCTTCATCGTAGCCGACGTATCCCGGAGGCGCGCCAATTAATCGCGAAACTGCGTGTTTCTCCATGTATTCCGACATATCAATGCGGACGATCGCCTCTTCGGTGTCGAACAGATAAGACGCTAATGCTTTCGCCAACTCCGTTTTACCCACACCAGTAGGGCCGAGGAAGATAAAACTCGCAACGGGACGGTTAGGATCGGCCAATCCGGCGCGCGATCGCTGAATGGCATCTGCAACCGCAGTCACCGCTTCATCCTGTCCGATTACCCGCTTGTGCAGTTCATCTTCCAAGTGCAAAAGTTTCTCCATTTCCGATGCAACTAACTTGCTGATCGGAATTCCCGTCCACTTGGAAATAATTTCGGCAATGTCAGATTCGGTGACTTCTTCCCGCAGCAGAGTTTGACCAGTGGTTTGAGTTGCTGTTAGTTGAGCTTCCGCTTCTTGCAGTTGTTTTTGCAACTGAGTTAACGTGCCGTATTTCAACTCAGCAGCGCGGTTGAGGTCGTATTTTAGCTCTGCTTGTTGAATTTCAATATTAGCCTTGTCAATCTGTTCTTTAATTTTTTGAATGCTGCCGATGACACCTTTTTCTGATTGCCACTGGGCATTCAAACCGCTTTGCTGTTCCTTCAGGTTGGCCAAGTCTTTTTCGAGTCTTTCCAAGCGCTCGATCGAAGCCGCATTGCTTTCTTTTTGCAGCGAGAGTTTCTCCATTTCTAGCTGCAAAATCCGGCGGTCGATTTCGTCTAATTCTTCCGGTTTCGAGGTAATCTCCATTTTCAGTTTAGCCGCCGCTTCGTCCACTAAGTCAATGGCTTTGTCGGGAAGGAAGCGATCGCTAATATAGCGAGTAGACAAAGTAGCCGCAGCAACTAGCGCGCTGTCGGAAATTTTCACGCCGTGGTGCACTTCGTAGCGTTCCTTCAAACCGCGCAGAATTGAGACAGTATCTTCAACTGTCGGTTGGTCAACATAAACCTGTTGAAAACGGCGTTCTAGGGCTGCATCTTTTTCGAGATACTTGCGGTATTCGTCGAGAGTTGTAGCGCCGATACAGCGCAATTCGCCCCTCGCTAACATCGGTTTTAGCAAGTTGCCTGCATCCATCGAGCCTTGCGTCGCACCGGCGCCGACAACGGT
Source organism: Microcoleus occultus BM001215583 (assembly GCA_036700105.1). Taxonomy (GTDB): domain Bacteria; phylum Cyanobacteriota; class Cyanobacteriia; order Cyanobacteriales; family Microcoleaceae; genus Microcoleus. The sequence continues at coordinate 1,413 of JAUBOG010000263.1, read as the reverse complement.
GTGAATTTCATCGATAAATAAGATGACTTTGCCGTTGCTGTCCATCACTTCTTTGAGCACCGCTTTCAAGCGTTCCTCAAATTCTCCCCGGAATTTTGCACCGGCAATTAACGCGCCCATATCTAAGCTGATTAATTGTCTGTCTTTGAGAGATTGCGGCACATCTCCGGTGATAATTCGCTGGGCGAGTCCTTCGGCGATCGCCGTTTTACCGACTCCCGGTTCCCCGATCAATACGGGGTTATTTTTGGTGCGGCGGCTCAATATTTGAATCGTGCGCCGGATTTCGTCATCCCGTCCGATGACTGGATCGAGTTTGCCTTGACGCGCTGCTTCTGTCAAATCTCGGCCGTATTTTTCCAGCGCTTCGTATTTGCCTTCTGGATTTTGATCGGTCACTTTGTTGTTTCCTCGGACTTGGGTAATTATATCTTTGAGTCTGGCTTCATCTAGTTTAAATTCTTGCAGCAGATTTTTGCCGAAGCGATCGTCCTTGACGTATCCTAATATCAGGTGTTCTACGGATATAAATTCATCTCCGTACTCTTTGCGATAGGTTTCAGCGCGATCGAGCAAAGTGTCGAGAGAACGGCCGAGATAAACGTTGCCGCCGCTTCCAGAGATTTTCGGGCCGCGGTTGATAAACTCATCAGTGCGATCGCGCAATTTTGATAACGGTACGCCTGCTTTGTTAAACAAGCTGCTAGCAAGTCCCGATTCTTGTTCCAGCAAAGCTTTCATCAAGTGTTCGCTTTCTAGCTGCTGCTGCTGAGATGCTTTGACGAGTTCGGGGGTGCGGGCTAGGGCTTCCCAGGCTTTTTCGGTAAATTGGTTCGGATTATTCGGTTGCATAAATTTTAATTCCCTGAATTGAAAAAGAGCGATACTGTAGAGGCAACAGCTCGTAGCACGGGCGAGGGCTCCCAGCCATCGCCCGTATAATTGTCATTGTAGGGAGTTAGCGGTCGGCGGGCGATCGGTGTTCCCTATATTTAGATAGGTATTTCCGTCCTTTGTCGCAGTCTAGCGCAGGGAAAAGGTAAACTCTGTCGCCTAAAAACTCCTAATTGCTGCTAATTACTAAGAGGATTGGAGAAAATCTTCATGATTCCGTTACATCCCGAATTTATTACCAAAAACGGCAAAAAAGAATTTGCAGTGATACCTTACGAAGAATTTGAAGCACTGCAAGAATTAATAGCTGACATAGAAGATTTGATGGATTTGAGGGCAGCCAAAGAATCAGAGGCAAATCAGCCTTCTGTACCCTTAGCAGAGGTGAATAAAATGTTAGGATTGTCTGGATAATTGGATCACTTTCATAAAATTGCATTTACAGCATATTCCCGGTTTATGAAGTACAGTAGAAACCTTAATTGTGTGCTGTTAATCTGTAGGGTGCGTCGCTACGAT